>JAJZFE010000402.1 GCA_021798655.1 Acidobacteriota bacterium
CGGCTGCCGAACGCGGGGGCGACTTCTCTGCGCTGCTCGCGATCAGCGCCTCGAACCAGCTCTATAACCCATACAGCGGCGTGCTCGTGGGCAAGAACGTAAGCCGGCAGGCGATTCCGAACAACTGCCTCGTGACCATCTGCAATGGCCTGCCTGGTGCAGGATTGACGCTGGACCCCGTGGCCCAGGCCTACATGAAGTTGATTCCCGCGCCGAACTACTCGGGTGCCTCCACCGGCGCCGATGGCGAGAACAACTTCTTTGCCAGCGACCCCACGACGAATAACTATCGCTCGCACGCGGGCACCATGGACTGGAACATCTCGTCAAAGAACAAGCTCCGGTTTGAAGCGCACCACAGCAACTATGTATCAGCGTCGGGCCAGACCTTCGGCAACTCGTTGACGGGCTCCACGCAGGACACAGTGCTGGAAGGTGGACAGTTGGATGATGTGCATACGTTCACCTCGACATTGACGTTGGAGACACGACTCGGGCTGAGCCGCTACATCACCAGTTCTGAGCCAAACAGCGCGGGCCAGAGCCCGTCAACTGTAGGCATGCCGGACTACGTCGCGGCCAACTCCACACTGCTGGCGCTGCCCAGCTTCTCGTTCAGTGACGCCTCCGGCATTCAGGGCCTGAGCGGTTCGCCAGGCAGCACCGAGGCTTACGACACGATTCAGCTCTACACCAGCCTGAACAAGATTGTGGGACACCACAACATCAAGGTCGGTGCGGACATCCGTGCGTACAAAGACTCGTTCCTTTCGCCCGGCGCGGCGGACGGCACGTTCAAGTTCAGCGCAGGGTCCAACGGCTTTGTGACCTCCGGCCCCGCCGGCGCGACCAGCGGCGCGAACCAGCTATTCGGCGCAGCGTTTGCACTGTTTGATCTGGGCCTGCCCAACAGCGGCTCGTTCAACGTGGCGACAAAGTTCCAATACTCCAGCTGGTATAACGCCTTCTTCGCGCAGGACGACTGGAAGATGACGCACAACTTCACCGTGAGCTACGGTCTGCGCGTGGACCATGAGACACCGTCGGTGGAGAGCGCGAACCACCAGGTCGTGGGCTTCAACCCGACCGCAGTCAACGCAGCGACGGCGGCGGCCATCGCCAACTACACCACAGCGCCGAACGCTGCGCTCGCAGTGAGCGCGTTCCAACCAACAGGCAACGTGATCTACGCGACGGGCAACAACCGTGCAGCGTACAGCACCGCACCTGCTTACGTAAGCCCACGCATCGGCTTTGCCTATGCGCCGGACTTCGCTCACGGCACACTTGCGATTCGCGGCGGCTTTGCGGTCTATGTGAATCCGTTCACGGACTACGGCGGCAACTTCGGCCCAGAGTATGGCTACAGCCAGTCGACCAACTTCGTGGGTTCAAACAACTCCAACCTCTCGCCCGCGACGGTGCTTTCGAACCCCTTCCCCACGGCGACGACACCGCAGGGCGGCGTGCCCAACCCCATCGTGCAGCCCTATGGCTCCACGTATGGCATCAACACGCAGCTGGGTGCCGACATCACCTACTTCGCTCCATTCAAGGTGCCTTATTCGGAGCACTACACGTTGGACGTCCAGAAGCAGATCGGTCATAGCTGGCTCTTCGAAGTCGGCTACGTCGGCGATCATCAGGTGCACAACTACATCAGCAACAATACAAATGCGGTGCCGTTGCTGCCGCTGCTGAGCCGTTCACCGCAGCTGGATCCCACGGTGAACTCGTTCTTCAGTGCGTCGCTGGCCAACCCGTTCAAGGGCACGATGAGCTCGGTCGCGCCTGCGGCGTCAACAGGACTGAACACGGGCTCTACAATCAGCGTGGGCACGCTGTTACAGGCACTGCCCGAGTACAGCAGCGTGACCTACGGCCACGATCCTGTGTCCGGTGGCAACTTCAACTCCGTGCTGGCCAAGGTGCAGAAGCAGATGTCGCAGGGCTTGCAGTTCGAGTTCAACTACATCTACTCGCGCAGCATGGGCGCAAGCAGCCAGCTGAATGCAGGCGACAAGCTGTGGTACGGCGAGACCACCTCGGACTTCCCGGAGCACGCCTCGCTGAGCATGATCTACCAGCTGCCCTTCGGCAAGGGCCGCCGCTTCCTCAACAACTCGCGCCTGCTCGACGAGTTGATCGGGGGCTATGAGGTGTCAACCATCTACCAGTACCTCTCTGGCACACCGCTGCAGTGGGGCAATGTGGATTACACCGGCAACTACAAGGACTTTGCCAACAACCCCCACAACTACCTGGGCGAGACGTTCAACACAGCGAACTTCTACACCGGCAAGAACCAGCCCAACGGGAACAACTACCGCACGTTCCCGCTGTACCTGCTGCGCAGCGACCCAAGCAACAATCTCGACGCGACAGTGCTGAAGAACTTCACGATCTTCCACAGCCTGGTGCTCCAGCCGCGCCTTGACGCGTTCAACGCGCTGAACCATCCGCAGTTCAGCGGAGCCAGCACGTCGCCTACATCGTCGTCGTTCGGCAAGGTGAACAGCCAGTTGAACAGCAGCCGTCAGTTGCAGGTAGGTGTCCACCTGCAGTTCTAACCGCAACCCACAACAACGCGGCGCGAGGGCAATGCCCTTTCGCCGCGTTGCTGTTTTAAGCGGAGTCTTCAACTGAGATTAGAGAACGCCGACGCGGTAGCGCTTCCACTCGGGCCGGATGGAGTGGTGATCGACGACGGGCGGGCGGTCGCACTCCAGCTCCAGCACCGTAATCGGGCTGTCCGGAGCAGAGGGCGGCAGGCCCGTGATGCGAAGCGTCGTCTCGTCCTGTGTGAAGTGCAGCGACTGCCCTGTCTTGAGCACCTTGGCCGAGAGCACCTTCGCCTGCACACCGCCCACCGCGACCACCGTCATGGGTTCATAGAAGCTGAGCCACTGCGAGGCCGGCGTAGGCGCAGGCCAGAAGTAGACGTGGACATACAGCGTGTTGCCGCGACGCGTGAAGTTATCGTAGTTGCCAAAGCTGATCGACGCTCCGCCGTCCGTGCCATAGATCGCGTGACCATTTGTAGCGAGCCACGTGCCGACAGTTTCGAGTATCGCGACCGACGCGGCGGGCACGGTGCCATCCGGCTCAGGTCCGATATTCAGCAGGTAGTTCCCGCCCTGCTGCGCGCAGGTGGTCAGGTCGTTGAGGATGTGTTTGGGCGTCTTCCACTCTGTGTCGTTGCGTTGATACCCCCAGCCGAGGTTCATCGTGTCGCACGTCTCCCATGCGCGCTTGGCGGCCTCGATCTTGTGCTCGGGTGTGGAGAAGTCACCGGCGAGGCCGTTGCGATTGTTCACAATAATCTCGGGCTGCAGCTCAAAGACCATACGATTCATCTCATCGGCCCGCCACTGCTCCGGCGTCAGCGGCCAATCCACGTCGTACCAGAGGATGTCGATCTTGCCATAGTTCGTCAGCAACTCGCGCAACAGGCCGTGCGTGTACTCCACGAATCTCTGGCGGGCTGCGGCGTCGGTGGCACAGATCGCGCCGTCCGGATGGTGCCAGTCCATCAGCGAGTAGTAGAAGCCGACGCGCAGACCCTCAGCGCGAGCAGCCTCGACGAACTCACGCACAATATCGCGGCCAGGGCCTTGCTGCTTTGCGTTGTAGTCCGTGAGCTTCGTTTCCCACAGGCAGAAGCCCTCATGGTGCTTGGTGGTGAGCACCATGTATTTTTGCCCCGCACGCCGCGCAAGACGCGCCCACTCACGCGCCGCTCCAGGCTTCGGATGAAAGTGCTTTGCGAGGATTTCATATTGCGGAATGGGTACGCCCTCCGACTCCAGCACCCACTCCTGCTGCCCGATCACGCTGTAGAGGCCATAGTGGATGAACATGCCAAACTTCGCCTCGCGCCACCACGCAAGGCGCTGCTCGCGCGTGTCCTCCTGCACCTTCAGCGTGTGCGCCGTCGTCTCCGTCTGCGCAGCACCTTTCTCCTGCGCTGGCGCGGGGTTTGCGTGTACCAGCGAGACGCCTGCTGTCGCTGCGCCGAGGCTCTTCAGGAACGATCTCCGGTTCAGATCCATACTCATGGGCTACCACCTTCTTGCGGGACTTGGCCGCCTTGCGACGGAATGTTCCGCCGCACGACTGCACCTTATGGATACACGGAATCGACGCTATTGACACCTGCTTGTTTGAGGCTCGCATAATGTGTTGACCGCCATGCGAATCCAACCCGACAACCGACGTTCCACGATGTCCGCCATCACACTCCTGATCGCTCTGAGCCTCGGCTGCATGGGCTTGTCTGCACAGCAGGCCGTGCCGCTGCCCGTTGCGCCTGCGACCAGCACTGAAGGTGCAGCAGAGTTTCACTTTGCGTCCGACGGACCGATCGGCCCGGGCTGGGGCCGGCCCGACGAGATCGCGCGGTTCTACGTGCACGAGCAGCTGCCCACATTCTTCACGCGCACGGTCGTGCTGCAACATGCCATCCCTGCGGACGCGCAGCTGCAGTGGCTCTTCACCGGTCCCCATGCGGGCTTCACGGTGGAGCTGAGCGCGAACAGGGTGCGGCTGTACCAGCGGTACTATGACTCTGCCGGGCTGTACAACGGTCAGGGCAACTACCCGCAGAAGATCGTGCGCGACGACGAGCGCCAGTTCACCGGCGAGGCGCGCACCCTCACCGTGACGACGGACTCGCACCTGTCTGTGACAGTGCTGGTCAATGGCGTCGTCGTGATCACACAGAGCTGCGTCTTCGACGTGACGCGCCAGCAGTTGATGCTCTCTGCGCCGCGCACAAGGCACCTCCTGGTAGACGGCGCTGTGCTCAACGAAGCACCAACACGCGCCACTGTGACCGTGCACGAGGACCAACGCCACCAGACCATCCTCGGCTTCGGCGGCAGCCCCAGCATACCCGCTTATGCCGCGCTCAGCGAAGCAGGCAAGGCGCAGTACTGGAAGCTGCTGCAGCAGTACAACCTGCTGATCCATCGCGAGTATCCGGCCAGCTCCGCGTTAAAGGCCGACCTCTCCAACTACACCGACCTCAAGGACGCCACACCGCACTATTACGGCGACAACTTCCCGAACGGTGAGAATTCCAGCTTCGAGTACAGCAAACACATTCAACAGATGGGCGGTGAGGTGTTGTATGAGGTGTGGGCCCTGCCAGCTTGGGCGCAGACCGAGTCGAAAGAGCCCGGCAAGCCGATGATCGACATGTGGAACAAGCCAGTTCACAAGGTGGCCGACCCGGAGAAGTACGCGACGATCCTGGTGGGCTACTGCAAACGTGCCCTGGCCGAGACAGGCCACGCTCCGGAGATGGTGGGCGTACAGAATGAGGCCGACGAGCCCACGGATGTCTTTGCAGCGATGACGACGACGCTGCGCCGGCGTCTCGATGAGGCAGGCTTCAAGAGCACGAAGATCCAGATGGCCGACGCGAGCTACCTGTACGTGGGCATCGACCGTGCCAAGGCACTGCGTGCGCTCGGCGACGCGTGGCGCGACACGGACTACGTGGCCTCGCACCAGTACGACTATCAACGCTTTCTCGCGAACCCCGACCTGTACGACGAGCGGCTGCGCGCAATGCACGAGGCCGCCGATGGCAAGCCGTTTCTCGCAACGGAGATCTGCTTGAACGACGCGCACTATCAGGAGAGTTCGTATCGCCTGGCGTTTGCGCTCGCCCAGCTATACCACAAGGACCTCACCGAGATGGATGCCGTTTCGCTGATGTACTGCTGGCTGCTGCTGGACGTGGAGCAGCCAAGCTTTGGCGGATCGCGTTCGCTGCTGGTGCCGGACAGAACGAACAGTGGAATGCCCGTGGCCTCCAGCTTTCAACTGCGTGCACTGGGCGCGTTCAGCCGCGACATTCTCAAGGGCATGTCGCGCGTGAGCGTGGACAGCAGCGAACCCGATCTGCTGGTGAGCGGTTACAAGGACGCGAACAACGAGACGTTGGTGCTGCTGAACCGCTCGACAGAGACAGCGCAGGTTACCATCGCGGGGACAGCA
>JAJZFE010000122.1 GCA_021798655.1 Acidobacteriota bacterium
AGCACGCCCGTACTGCTCACCGAGTACGCATAGATGTACCCCTGCGCCGCTCCCGGTGTCAGCGGACTGCTCGCAATGTACGCATACGTTCCCGCCGGATTCACCACCATCGCCTGCGGAATAAACCCCAGCGCATACGGCGCATTCGTCACCACCGTCAGCGCGCCGCTGCTCACCGAGTACGCCGTCAGCGACTCCGTCGTCGCGATGCTGTTGGTCAGGTACGCCACATCCGTCGTACCCGTCGTCCCCGTAGTCCCTGTCGTTCCCGTAGTCCCCGTCGTTCCGGTGGTCCCCGTGCTGGTCGTCGTCCGCGGCAAAAAGAACCCCGTGCAACTCGACAGCGCCAGCGAAAACACGCCGAGCGTCACCACTCCGGCCAGGCTCGCGGCCACTCCCACCCAACTCCGCTCGGTCATCTGCATCATCCGTCTCCTCAATCCGACCCGCTGTCTCAACCGGCAATCTGCCAGCGCACGCCCTGCGTACCCATTCTCGCAGGTACACGGCATTCTCTTCACTTCCGCTGCTTCACTGACTCAGACGCATCCACAGCCCCTCACGTTAGTCACCACGTCCTCCCGCAGCCCGCTACTTTCCCGCCCGCAGCACAGGCCGTATCATACTGTCAGCGATCCGCCGCAACCGACCCCGCTCGCCCGGCACCAGGAATCAACCTCATCTATGCCCAGCTTCTCCGACAGCATCTTTCTCTTCATCCTCGCCCTGCTCCTCTTCGGTCCGAAGAAGCTCCCCGTCCTCGCCCGCGAACTCGGCAAGTGGGTCGGCGAGTTCCGCCGCGCCTCCAACGAGTTCAAGATGCAGATGGAGGAGGAACTCCGCCAGTCCGAGCAGGCCGAACGCCTCAAGCAGATCGAAGCCATCGAGGCCGCCGCGCCACCCGCGCCCGCACTCCCCGTCCCCGAAGCCACGGCCGCCGCCCCCGCCGAAACCATCACCGGCGTCTCCTCCGAAGAGCCTTCAGCCGAGCCTTCAGCCGAAACCACTCCCGAGCCGCTCCCCATCGCCCAGGCCGGCGAAGTCAAAATCATGCCGCCCGCCACCGGCCTGCCCACCCCGCGCCGCAGCGCCCTCAGCTCCATGCTCGACGCCATTCCCGCCGCACCGGCAGAAGCCGCCAACCAACCCGACACCGCTGAGACTCCCCATGCCCACTGAACTCGCCGAACGCGCCCGCAACGCCGTACAGGACCGCGCCGAACTCCCCGGCATGAGCCTCATGGAGCACCTCGAAGAGCTCCGCAAACGACTCGTCTGGTCCGTCGGATATCTCCTCCTCGGCATGGCCATCGCCTACGCCTTCATCCGCCGCCTCGTCGACTTCATCCAGCGACCGCTGCTCGACATCAACCTCCACATGACCATGACGCATCCCACCGATGCGATCAATCTCTACATCAAAACCGCCGCCGTCTGCGGAGCCATCTTCGCCTCGCCCTTCATCCTCTACCAGGTCTGGCTCTTCATCTCGCCCGGCATGTACGCCCACGAGAAAAAATACGTCTGGCCCTTCATGTCCGCCACCGTCGGGCTCTTCCTCGCCGGCGCATGGTTCGGCTACCGCTACGTCCTGCCCGGCGCCATGGTCGTCCTCATCATGGACTTCGGCAAGAACTTCTCCCACATGATCACCATCGAGGACTACACCGGCTTCTTCCTCGCCGTCATCCTCGGCCTCGGCGTCACGTTTGAGCTGCCCATCGTCATCTTCTTCCTCGCGCTCTTCGGCATCGTCGACGGCAAGTTCCTGCTCAAGCACTTCCGCTACGCCGTCCTGGCCATCTTCCTCATCGCCGCCATCATCTGCCCCACCCCGGACCCCATCGGCATGTGCCTTTTCGCCTCGCCCATGCTGGCGCTCTACTTCATCGGCGTGCTCATCGCCTTCCTCGTCCACCCCGACCGCCGCAAGCGCAAGCTCGCCGAAAAAGGTGCCGCCTCGTGAACCTGATCCGCCTCACGCTCGCACTCACGCTCCTCGCCTCCCTGCCCGTCGCCACAACGGCGCACGCGCAGACGCACGCCATCTCCGGCCAGGCCGTCCTCACGCTCACCCAGCAGTACCTCGCTGCCGCGCCCAAACGCTACGTCGGCTCCCCCGGCCACACCGCCGCCGAAGCCTTCATCCGCGACCACTTCAAGCCCGAACTCGCCAAAGGCAACTTCGTCACCGACGAGTTCGTCGCCCGCAACACCCCCGCCGGCCCCTTCACCATGCGCAACTTCATCGTGAAGTACCCCAGCACCAACCCCGCCAAACGCGACGGCATCATCGTCATCGCCAGCCACTACGAGACCAACTACCCGCTCCGCGACATCAACTTCGTCGGCGCCAACGACGGCGGCTGCACCACCGCCCTGCTCATCGCCCTCGGCCAGTACTACCGCGACCACCCGCCCACCGGCTACTCCGTCTGGCTCCTCTTCGACGACGGCGAAGAGGCCATCGGCAAAGAAGGCATGACCGGCTCCGACCAGCTCTACGGCGTCCGCCACATCGCCGCCAAGTGGTCCGGCGACGGCACGCTCCCCCACATCAAAGCCTTCCTCCTCGCCGACATGATCGGCTCCAGGCAGATGAACATCGACAAGGAGCTGAACTCCACCCCGTGGCTGATCGACCTGCTCGCCAAAGCCGGCAAGGACACCGGCCACTCCGGCTACCTCTTCCACAACACCATGACCATTGAGGACGACCACCTCCCCTTCAAAGAGCGCGGCGTCCCCGTCCTCGACCTCATCGACTACGAGTACGGCAAACCCGACCCCACCCGGCCCGGCGAGTACACCTTCCACCACACCGCCGAAGACACCCTCGACAAACTCAGCGCCCAGAGCCTCCAGGTCTCCGCCGACCTCTTCCTCGACCTCGTCCGACTCATCAGCGAACGCTGACGAGCAAGCCACATGCGCTGACGCGCAAACCGCATGCGCTGCCTCCATCCTTGCTTGTCATTCCCGCAGGGAATCTGCGTCTCGCTGTGGTCCCCAACGACACCTCGCAGAGGCAATCTCACCCCACCTCGCTTCCCACCTGTACTAATCACTGATACACTTTTCCCCAAGGGCGACAGAGCATGATCAGGTCCTTCCGACATCGCGGACTGGAGCGCTTCTTCCTCACCGGCTCCAAAGCAGGCATCCAGCCCGCCCATGCGCGAAAACTCACCGACCTGCTCACCGCTCTGCACGCAGCGTCGAACGTCGAGATGATGGATGTCGCAGGCTGGAAGCTGCATCCGCTGAAGGGCGAGTTCGCGGGTCAGTGGTCCGTCCGCGTGAACGGAAACTGGCGAATCACCTTCCGCTTCAACGGCGAGGATGCAGAGATCGTTGACTATCAGGACTACCACTAACTCCACGCAGGAGGTTCCCAGTATGGAGATGTTCAACCCGTCGCACCCAGGGCGAATCCTTCGCGTCCACATCGAAGACAGGACCACCGTCAGCGCCCTCGCACGCCACCTCGGCATGTCGCGCGCCAACCTCTCCATGATCCTCAACGGCCGCCTCGGCATCTCCGCCTCGGTCGCCGTCAAGCTCTCCGAGGCCTTCCCCAACACCGACGCGCGCTTCTGGCTCACGCTGCAGAACAACTACGACCTCGCGCAGGTGCGCAAGCGCAAGCGCCGCAAGATCGCGCCGCTCTACACGCCCAAGCCGTCGCACGCGAAGGCTGCGTGACGCCGCTCTCCTACTGGCTCGGCTTCCACCTCGCGCTCGCCGCTCTTCTTGTCGTCGAGTACGCGCTGCACCGCCTCGTCCCCGACGCGCATCGCAAGGCCCTCTACGCCTGCCTGCTCTGGATCACGGCCTCGCTCGTCCTCGCCGCGCTGCTGCTCAAGCCCTTCCATCTCTCCGGCACCACGCAGTACCTCACCGGCTACGTCCTGGAGCAGTCGCTCTCCATCGACAATCTCTTCGTCTTCCTGCTGCTCTTCCGCCTCTTCCGCATCCCCGCCGCGCGCCAGCCCAAGGTCCTCTTCTGGGGAGTCGCCGGCGCCATGCTCATGCGCGGAGCCTTCGTCGCCGCCGGCATCTCGCTCCTCGCCCGCTTCCACTGGATCGAGTACCTCTTCGCCGCCATCCTCCTCTTCGCCGCCGTGCAGATGCTTCTGCCCTCCAGCAGCGACCCCGACAAAACTCCGCGCTGGATCACCTGGCTCACCCGCCTCCACCCCGTCAGCGAGACCACCGACCACTTCTTCGTCCGCAAAGACAGCGAGCCGCACGGCCGCCGCATGGCCACCATGCTCCTGCTCGCGCTCGTCGCCGTCGAGCTCACCGACGTCGTCTTCGCGCTCGACAGCATCCCCGCCGTGCTCAGCATCACGCGCTCGCCCTTCCTCGCCTACACCTCCAACATCATGGCCGTCATGAACCTCCGCAGCCTCTACGTCCTGCTCACCGCCGCGCTCGCACGCCTCCGCTACCTGCACATCGGCATGGCGCTCATCCTGCTCTTCGCCGCGCTCAAGATGCTGCTCGCCGACTGGCTCGCCATCACCCCCGGCCTCTCGCTCGCCATCATCGCCGCGATCCTCGCCGTCACAGTCCTCGGCTCGCTCGCCAAACCCGCGCGCACGGTATCCTAAAGGTCGATGTCCACGCACGCCACCATCCCCGTCACCACCCTCTCCGCCAGCTACGCCGTCGAGATCGGTACCGGCCTGCTCCCGCTCGTCGGTGCGCGCCTCGACGCGCTGCTCAACGGCGCACTCGCCGCCGGCAAACAACGCGCCTTCATCGTCACGTCGCCGGAGATCTTCCGCCTCCACGGCCCCGCACTGCTTTCCGGCCTGCCCGCCGAGCCCATCGTCCTCCAGGTCCCCGCCGGCGAGCAGCACAAGCGCCTCGGCACCATCGAGCGCCTGCTCGAAGAGCTCGCCCGCAACGGTGCCGACCGCGACTCCGTCCTCATCGCCTTCGGTGGCGGCGTCCTCGGCGACATGACCGGCTACCTCGCCGCCAGCTACATGCGCGGCATCCGCTACATCCAGGTCCCCACCACGCTGCTCGCCCAGGTCGACTCCTCCGTCGGCGGCAAGACCGGCGTCAACCTCGCCGCCGGCAAAAACCTCGTCGGCGCCTTCCACCACCCCGTCGCCGTCTACGCCGACATCGACACCCTGCGCACGCTTCCGCCCGCCGAACTTCGCGCCGGCCTGCAGGAGTCCGTCAAAGCCGGCATCATCCGCGACCCCGCCCTCTTCGACTACATGGAGCAGCACGCCGAAGCCATCCTCGCTGGCGGCCACGCCATGCGCGAAGAGACGACCGCCGCTCTCGCCCACGTCGTCGCCGCCAGCGTGCAGATGAAGGCCGACGTCGTCCACGCCGACGAGCGCGAAGGCGGCCTCCGCATGATCCTCAACCTCGGCCACACGCTCGGCCACGCCATCGAGGCCGCGACAAACTACAACACGCTGCTCCACGGCGAGGCCGTCGCCTGGGGCATGATCGCCGCCACCTCTCTCGCCGCGCATCGCCAGCTCCTCTCGCTCGACGACGCCGCCCGCATCGCCCGCGTCATCCGCGCCTACGGCCCGCTCCGCCCCTTCACCGCCGACCCCGCCCACCTCGTCGCCCTCACCGCCAGCGACAAGAAGAACCGCAGCGGCACCCGCAACTTCATCCTCCCCACCGCCATCGGCGCAGCCACCGTCGTCCAGGACATGACCGACGCCGAGCTGCTCCGCGCCGCCACCTACATCACCCAGCAGGCCGCCACCCCGCAGACAGGCCCCGCCGCATGAGCGAGCCCGTCGTCAACCCCGGCGCGCGCCCCGCCAACGAAGCCTCCGAGGCCGAAGCCGCCGCCCACGTTCGTGGCCTCTTCAACGCCATCGCGCCCAGCTACGACCGCCTCAACCACCTGCTCTCCCTCGGCCTCGACCGCCGCTGGTGGGCCCGCGCCGCACGCACCTTTCGCCCCACCC
>JAJZFE010000238.1 GCA_021798655.1 Acidobacteriota bacterium
GAGAAGGCCCGAAGGAGTTGCGGCGCGCTGCTTCTTCTGCCACGTGAAGAGGTTGCTGATGCTGTAGTTCCACACCGAACTGAGGATGATGCCGGCGAGGCCGGCGAGATACCAGCGATGCCCTTCTGCGAGCAGGAAGCGGGCGAAGATCACGTTGGCCCAGGCCCCGAAGGAGCAGGCCACCCAGAACGAGGCCAGCCCGCTGATGAGGCGCACTCCGCGCAGGCTGCGGTCGCGATACGTGACGGCGTTGTTGATGAAGAAGTTCCCCGTCATCGCGATATAGGTGGCCACAGCCTGGGCCACGAAGAACGTGATGTGAAAGACGCCGAGCAGGGTGGCGAGCGCGACCAGGTGGGTTGCAATGCCGATGGCGCCGACCAGCGAGAACATGACAAAGCGAGCCGGGATCGTGCCGCCGAGGAATTTGTTGAGCAGCAGAAAGAGGTACTCGACGCCCGTGTTGATGTCCAGCTTGCTGGCACCATGCTGGCGGTTGCGGAAGCAGTAGCCTACCTCGCCAAAGCGGACCTCGCGCGGACTGGAGGCGAAGATGTCTACCAGGATCTTGAAGCCAGTTCCCTGCAGGCTGTGGACGACCTCGGAGAAGAAGCTGCGCGTCACCAGGAAGTAGCCGCTCATGGGATCGGTGAGGTCGCAGTTGCAGACGGTGCGGCTGAGCCGATGCCCGAGCTTCGACAGAAACACGCGGTGCGCGGCAAAGTCGCCCATACTGCCGCCGCCGGCGTTGCGCGTGCCGACGACAACGTCCAGCGACTCACGACGCAGACGATCGAGCATCTGCGGCAGGATCGTCTCATCATGCTGGAGGTCGGCGTCCATCACCGCCACAACGTCGGCCGACGAGGACAGAATGCCTTCGATACAGGCCGAGGCCAGCCCGCGGCGGCCTACACGCTGCAGAATGCGAATACGGCTGTCGCGCCGGGCAAAGGACCGAACCAGGTCGGCCGTGCCGTCGGGCGAGTCGTCATCGACAAAGATGGCCTCCCAGTGAAGGCCCTGAAGCGTGAGGTCGAGCCGAGCGATGACATCCGCGATGTTGGCGCGCTCGTTGAAGGTGGGGAGGACAAGCGCCAGATCGAGACGTCTGGGCAGATCGATGGAAGGCGTCGAAGATGAGGCAGCAGTCAGATTCAAACAAAGCACTCCAGGCGACGCGTCCGTTGGCAAACTCTGCAAGACGAGCTTTGCCGGTGACGGAACCGATCCAAACTCGAAGACGAGCTATTCAGCCGTTTGGACGATTCTATCCTGTGGATCGTCACCTGGAACGGACGATTTACCTCAAAAATCAGGCGGCGGAACCAATTTGGTGCGGGGGACGAACCCACTCGAATGCCGGCTCCCGAACCGCGACCGCGCCTCGATGATCTATCGGAGGAAGACGCTCAGCTCTGTGGCCGCGGCACGCAGCGGAGGCAGGAAGCGCGTCTGCATCTCCAGCATGGGCATCCGCGGCGCATGGCCGCTGAGATTGACCGTTGCGACGACGCGTCCGTTGCCGGCGTGGACGGGCACAGCGATGGAACGGAGTCCGATCTCGTACTCCTGATCGCAGAGCGCGTAGCCGTTGCGGCGAACGTTGCGGAGCGCGAGCCGTAGCTTGTCGACCGAGTTGATGGTGCGCGGGGTGAACTGCGTAAGAACGACGCGCGAAAGATAGGCCTCCAGCTGATCCTGCGGCAGCCAGGCGAGCAGGATGCGCCCCATGCTGGTGCAGAAGGCCGGCAGGCGCGAGCCAATGTGCAGATCGACAGACATGACGCGGCTGACGCTGGTGCGGGCGATGTAGACGATCTGTTCGCCGTCGAGCGTGGCGACGGAGAAGCTCTCTCCGTAGGTGGCGGACATGCGTTCGAGGATAGGCTGAGCCGCGTTGGCGAGCGTGCTGGATGCGGTGTAGGTGTTGGCCAGCGTGAGCATCTTCGGCCGCAGCGAGTAGCGCTGACTCTCGTCCGCGCCGGCGAAGCCAAGTTTGACCAGCGTGTAGAGGCAGCGGCGCACGGCAGCACGCGAGAGGCCGGTGCGCAGCGAGAGCTGCGAGATGGTCATCTGCGGCGTCTGCGGGGTGAAGGCTTCGATGACGACGAGCCCGCGTGCGAGCGAGGCCATGAAGTTGGGGTCGCCCGAGTACTGGTCAAGGGCGGTGCCGGGGAGGACTTTGGCGCGGGGCGCGGCGGGGGCGGCGGCGGGCGGCTGAAGGACAGAAGACGGCGGCATGGCTCGATTTCTCCTGGGCCGCAGAGGGAGCCTTGAAATAAGGTTCGATTGCCGCCCTGCACTGACGATAAACGCGCAACAGGGTTTTATGCAAGAAGACGCCGGGAGCGTGGGCCCCCGGCGTCTTGTGTTCAGCGATCGAACCGGTTGAGCTATTTGCTGGCTCGGTAGCGCCGGATCAGGTTGGTGGTGGAGGTGTCGTGGCCCTGGGTGGTGTCGGTGGGAGATTCGAGTTCGCCGAGAATTTTTGTCGCGAGAACCTTGCCGAGCTCGACGCCCCATTGGTCGAAGGAGTCGATGGACCAGACGACACCCTGGGTGAAGACGTTGTGCTCGTAGAGAGCGATGAGCGTGCCGAGGAGTTCAGGGGTGAGCTCGCTGGCGAGGATGGTGTTCGACGGGCGGTTGCCCTCGAACACCTTGTGCGGGACCAGCGCGTCGGCGACGCCTTCGGCCTTCACTTGTTCGGCGGTCTTGCCGAAGGCGAGGGCTTCGGCCTGGGCGAAGACGTTGGCCATCAGCATGTCGTGGTGGCGGCCGAGGGGGTTGAGGCTCTTGCTGAAGCCGATGAAGTCGCAGGGGATGAGGCGCGTGCCCTGATGGATGAGCTGGTAGAAGCTGTGCTGGCCGTTGGTGCCAGGCTCGCCCCAGTAGATGGGGCCGGTGTTGGCGTCAACGTGCTCGCCGGAGAGGGTGACGTGCTTGCCGTTGGACTCCATCGTGAGCTGTTGCAGGTACGCGGGAAAGCGCTTCAGGTACTGCTCATAGGGCAGGATGGCGACGGTCTGGGCGTCGAAGAAGTCGGTGTACCAGACCGTGAGCAGGCCGAGCAGCACGGGCAGGTTCTGCTCGAAGGGCGTGGTGCGGAAGTGGACGTCCATCGCATGGAAGCCGGCGAGCATGGCGCGGAAGTTGTCCGGGCCGATGGCGATCATGGTGGAGAGGCCGATGGCGGAGTCCATGGAGTAGCGGCCGCCGACCCAGTCCCAGAAGCCGAACATGTTGGCGGTGTCGATGCCGAACCTGGAGACGGCCGCAGCGTTGGTGGAGATGGCGGCGAAGTGGCTGGCGATGGCCGATTCCGGTGCGCCGCTGGCGAGGAACCAGTCGCGCGCGGAGCCGGCGTTGGTCATGGTTTCGAGGGTGGTGAAGGTCTTGGAGGCGACGAGGAAGAGGGTCTCGTCCGGTACGAGATCGTGGACGGCCTCGGCGAAGTCGGTGCCATCGACGTTGGAGACGAAGCGGAAGTCGAGGTCGCGCTGGGCGTAGTGCTTCAGCGCTTCGTAGGCCATGACGGGGCCGAGGTCGGAGCCGCCGATGCCGATGTTGACGACGGTCTTGATGCGCTTGCCGGTGTGTCCCTTCCACGCGCCGGAGCGGACCTTGTCGGCGAAGGCGGACATCTTGTCGAGAACCTCGTGGACGGCGGGGACGACGTCTTCGCCGTCGACGACGATGGATTCGGATGCGGGAGCGCGGAGGGCGACGTGAAGCACGGCACGGTTCTCGGTGACGTTGATCTTCTGTCCGGTGAACATGGCCTCGATGTGCTGCTTGAGGCCGGACTGCTCGGCGAGCTGGACGAGCAGGGTAAGGGTCTCGTCCGTGATGCGGTTCTTGGAGTAGTCGAGGAAGAGGCCGCAGGCTTCGGCGGTGAGGCGCGTGCCACGCGCGGGGTCGGAGTGAAAGAGGTCGCGAAGATGCTGCGGACGGATCTGCTCGGCGTGCTGGGTGAGGGCTTTCCAGGCTGGACGCTGGGCCAGGCTGACGACTTGATCGGACATGAGATGTGTCTCCTTGGGGCGAGCGACCGTTGTGGTCATGGCTCGACCTGCCATAGGTATTAGACCACTGTCGGTTGCCGGCGTGACGAAGGGCTGGATTTTCGGAGCGATTTGGAGGTGAGCCGGCTTGCACAGATGTTGCCTCTGACGAGTGTGTCGCTCAACAAACACCTTCCTGCTGCGGGGCTCTCAAGAGGTGTGATCACCATCACAAACAAACGAGCCAGCGCGGGCTAAGGTTGGGTATCGGCGAGTGAATCCCTGAGCGCGAGCGCTGAGGGCAAGCTCTGTCATTGAGTGAGGCAAATGCTGCGTTGGATGCTGAGAATCGCGATCACTGTAGCTATGCTGAGCTGCTGCGCGCTGGCACAGGCGCAGGCGAAGGCACAGAAGGAGGGCTCGTCCCCTTCGCTTGCAGATGCGCATACGGCAGAGCACTTTACAGCGCAGCCTGAGCTGAAGCCGACGGAGATTGTGGGGAACGACACGTGCGCGTTGTGCCATGCTGCGGAGTCCAGGGGCATGGACGCGAATCCGCACGCGAAGCTGGAGTTGGAGCACGGCAGACAGGGAGTGACGTGCGAGAGTTGCCATGGCGCAGGCAAGGCGCATGTGGACAGCGGCGGCGACGCGACAAAGATCTTCAGCTTTGCCAAAGCGACGCCCAAGCAGGTGGAGCAGAGATGCCTGAGCTGCCATGTAGGCGAGCATCCGAACTTTGAGCGCACCGCGCATGGCCAGGCGGGCGTGAGCTGCATCAGCTGCCACGCGATGCACACGTTTGCACCCGAGACGCGGCTGCTGAAAGCTCCGCAGCCGTTGCTTTGCTACCAGTGCCATACCGACATCAAGGCGCAGTTTGCGATGCCGTTCCACCACAAGGTGAACGAGGGGTTGATGCAGTGTACGGACTGTCACAACCCGCATGGCACGTTCCAGGACAAGCTGCTGAAGACGAGCGCAGACCAGAACCAGGTTTGCGCGAAGTGCCATGCGGAGAACATCGGCCCGTTTGTGTATGAGCATCCGCCCAGCAAGCTGGAGGGCTGCACGTCCTGCCACTTCCCGCATGGATCGCCGAACCCGCGGCTGCTGACGCGATCGAACGTGAACTCCATGTGTTTGCAGTGCCACTCGGCATCCATGAACTTTACCGCTCCAGGGACGCCGTCGTTCCACAACCAGGCGAACCAATACCAGGCGTGCACGAACTGTCACGTGCAGATTCACGGCTCGAACGCCAACAGCTTCTTCTTCAAATGAGGCCGAGGATTCGAATGATGAGCGCAGAGTTCGGCATCTCCGCCAGGACGATCCTCCGCTGTGGTGGTGCGCTGGTGCTGACGCTGGCAGCCACCTTGAACGCCAGCGGGCAGGCTGCGCCGGCGGACAATCCCGTGGCGGCGCCCGCCTCTGCGGATGATGCCGCGCCGACGCCAACAGACAACATTCGCTTTGGATATGTGGTCCATGAGTCGCTGACGCTGGGCGGGCATCTGGTGACGCAGTACGGCAGTCGTGCGATGTACGACACGCTGGTGAACCTGCAGAGCGGGCCGCGGATTCTGGATGGGTCGCTGGAGCTGCGTGCAGTGGATCCGAAGCGCGCGCTGCTGTTCGATCACCTGTCGACGACGAGCTTTGGGTATGGCGGCGATCCGAACAGCTTCACGCTGCTGAGCATGACGAAGGGCAAGCTGTACGACTTTCGCGGGAGCTTCCGGCGTGACCGCCAATACTTTGATGACAACCTGCTGGCCAACCCGCTGATACCGCCAACATCGACGCCGTTTATCCCGCTGCTGGATTCCACCCACCTGTACAACACGGTGCGACGGATGACGGATTTGAATGTGACAGTGCTGCCGCTGGCGAAGGTGACGACGCGGTTC
>JAJZFE010000287.1 GCA_021798655.1 Acidobacteriota bacterium
AATTTCCACCGCGCGCGCCTGCTCAAACCGAATCCCCGCCCGGCGATAGACCGGGGCCAGAGGAACGCTCACCTGCTCCTCCTGCATCAGTCCCAGGCCCAGCCAGATGTTGGAAGGAACCCAGTTGTAATGCGGCGTCGGCGCCACCACCACCACTTCGTGCGTCTTGTCCAGCCACTTGCGCAGATACGACGCCGCGGTGTGACCGGCAATACCCGCTCCTAAAACCACTGCTCGACCCATGCCTCTCGCTCCTTCCGCTCTCTTGACCCAATGTGACAAGAGCCTGCGGTTGGCACAGTCCACTGTCACATCGGTTGCGGCCGACAGCGTGCGCGGCGCGGAGGGTCCGGTGCAATCACCCGGAGCGATGCGGCGGCCGAGCAGCCGCCAGCCAATCACGATAAATTCTGGCTGTAGTCTGCGAGCGCAACCACATCCCTGTCAAATGGCGACCCTGCGGACAATTACTTCGCTTTGGGTTGCTCGTTGGGCTGCTTCGGCGTAATGTCCTGCCCCTCGTAGATGATCTTCGAGGTCGAGCCGAACCGCTTGTAATCGGCGTACTTCACAACGTCGCGAATGTGCACATCCTCCGCCATGTAGCCATTGCCGCCGGAGAAGTGCAGGACCCCCTCGCCCTTGGTGTAGACCGGAAACCAGTAGTGCCCATCCACCTGCTGCCGCCAGGTCATGAACGGCGGATGAAGGTCTTCCTTGCCCTTGCGCGTGTCATCGGGCACCATCCTGCCGTCCGTCACCACAATCTGCAGATCCGTTGCATCCACCCAGATGCGGCCCAGCAAGTAGCGCTTGCCCTTCACGATCTGCTTTGGGCCTACATCAAACACATAGCAGTCCACCTCATCCACCTTCTGCCGGCCCGCGTATTTGATGTTGTAGTCGTTCACCTGTTCAGTGGTCAGCACAAATGGATACCCATGCTGGATGTCCTGCAGGTCCGAGGGCGACATCATCACCCGCTGCAGCGAGCTCTCCGGCGCAAACACAACCTTCTCGGTGCGGTGTCCCGAGGGGTCGAAGATCACGTCGTCCACCTCGTACCACTCTCCATCCACCTTGTTGTCGTCGTCGATTGTCTGCACGCGCGCTGTCCGGCGATAGGTATAGTGGTTCAGCGCATCCTGAAACTCGCTTTCCTTGGCGGCAAATTTCTTGATAATTTCGTCGGCCGGCGTTGCCGGCGCCGAAATGTCCATCGGGCCAAATCCCGCGTCCAGCGGCATCGGCGTAAAGCTGTCCTGATCCTGCCCTGTGACCGTCATCGCCATCGCCAGCGCCGCCAGCGCCAACACCCACGCTCTGTTCCGCATCTTCAAGGTCTACCCCCGCCGTTTCATCGTAATCGGCATCGCCCGCCGCTTCCGGATCGCCCCCCGGCTGGTTTCTTCCGTAACGTACAACATTAGACGCATATACATCGCGCCGGGGTGGCCGGACAATTGTATGTTGATACCATCTACCCCAGATGTGTGCCTTCTCCGGCCCCTTGCTCGCCAAAGCCGAAGTGGGTTCACAAGGTCAATGATGCGGTTGGCTGAGCTTCTGGAACGCGCGACGGCCCTGACGGAAATGCCAGATTTGCGTCACACAATTCGCCGTTCAAACCGGTTAGATCGTCTAAACTTTGGCCTAACGGCTTCAGGAGACGGACGCAGTGTCCACGCCAGATAGCTACCAACTACCGGCAGTCATGCTTACGGCACTCCTCTTGCCGGCCTTTGCGCAGCTTTACTGGCGCTCCCGCGACACGCGGACACTCCTCTGGCTCCTCGGCTTCCTCTTCGCCTTCCTGCGCATGCTCCAGTCTTATCAACTGGGCATTTGGAATCTTGCCGATGCCCACGAACATCCCTGGGTGGCGGCCGCCGGCCTCACCTTTGTCCAGATCAGCTCCGGTCTGTTCCTGGCTTCCCTGTCGCCGCTTACCTTCCGCATCGGCCAGCGCCGGATTCTTTACGTGATCCCCTTCACGCTGCCCCTCACCCTCTACGCCTTTCTGTTCTACGTTAAATACAACGGGGCGCTCCCTCCGGGTATCCCGTTTCTGCTCTTTCCGGCCCTCGGGGCGCTGTCTCTGCTGGTCGGCTGCTTCTGGGCCTTTGCCCGCGGCAGCATGCCCACCTGGCTCGGCCTCGCACTCTGCATCTTCATGGGCGGAGCAGGCCTCTGGATCTGCGTGAGAATCGGCGGAGCGTGGCCCTTGCTCTTCGTCGAGTGCGCCCTGCACCTCACCACCGCGCTCCTGGTCTTTTATGTCTTCCGCCGCCTCTCGCCCGGAACCTTCCTCGCCGGTGCTGGCTTCATCGCCTGGTCTTTGAACTTCGCCGACATCGTTCCTCCCCTCAAAACCCACGCGCTCATTCAACTCACCATGCTCCGCATCTTCTCTCTGGGAGCCATAGTCGCAGCTATCGGCATGATTCTGCTTGCCTTGGAGGATCAGCTCGACCTGCAGAAGACCTCCCAGATGCGCGAGCAGCGCGCCCGCAAGGAGTTGGAGGCCTACACCCGGCTCACCCTTTCACGCAGGCGCCTCGACGACTTCGATCGCCAGGGCCCGCAAATCTGCCAGACCATTGTTGAAAACAGTTGCTTTGAGCAGTCAGCCCTGCTCCTGCTCCGCGGCTCCAGCCAGTTCCGCCTCGCAGGAACCGCCGGCTTTGCCGATTCCACCATCAACGCCATCGAGTCGCTCGTCTCCCGCATCCCGGTCGAGGAGTTTCTCGCCCCCGACTCGACTCCCGTCGCGGTCGCAGGCAGCCACTCCTACAGCCTCAACCTCCGCCCGTGGCTCCTCCCCGGAGACGACCTCGAACGCCTCCGCTTCACTGAGGTCATCGCCGTCCCGCTGCCCGGACGCCAGAACGCGGAAGGCGCCATCCTCCTCTCGGCGCAGCGCGACCGCTACCAGAGCCTCCGCTCCGAAGACCTGATGCCCGTCGAAGTGCTCGCCTCCCGCATCCAGTCCGCACGCAGCCAGACCATGATGCTGGAGAAGCTCGTCGAGAGCGAAAAGTTCGCCAGCCTCGGACAGTTAGCCAGCAACGTTACCTGGCAATTGAACAATCCGCTGACCGTCATCCTGGGCTACGCATCCCTGCTGGAGGCTGCGGAAAACAAAGAGCCGCAAGAGATAAAAGCTGTCGAGGCCATCCTGTCCGAGGCCCGCAACATGCGTACCATCCTCGAAAGCCTTTCCCGCTTGTCGCGCAACCAGCCCGAGGAGTTCTCCGCCGTTTCGGTCACTGAACTGCTCAATGACATCGAGCAGTTGCACCGCTCCGAGTTCGTGCATCGCTCCATCGACTTCCGCCTTCGCATTGCGCCCGGCGTACCCCGCGTCCTGGGCAACGCCCAGCAGGTCCGCCAGGCCGTCCTCTACTGCCTGCAGTTCGCCATTGAAGCCGTCGAAGGCCCCGACTCAGGCAGCGAGCGCTCCGTCCAGGTCGACGCAACCTCTGCCGACGAGATGGTCAAAATCGTCATCTCCCACTCCGGCCCCGGCTTCCTCCATCCCAACCGCACCTTCGACTCCTTTGTCCCCGTGGCGGCCGCCGGAGAAACCGCGGGCCTCGGCCTCAATCTGTGCGCCACCATCCTCCGCGAAAACAGCGGCCGCATCTCCGCCATGAACCTTGAGCCGCGCGGCGCGGCCCTTGTCCTCGAACTGCAGTCCGCATAAGCCTTTCCCTCCGGGTGTACACTTTCCCTTCGCGCTCCGGAGGTCGCTCTCCCGCGCGCGTACTGGCGCCTTATGCGGAAATCTTCTCTCGTTCTTTCGTTCGCCCTCGTCGTCGCCTCCATCCCGGTCACATGCGCCCAAACCATCCAGCCCCGGCGCCCCATGACCTTCGAGGACATGATGCGCATGAAGCGCCTGGGCGACACCGCCGTCTCGCCCGACGGAAAATGGCTGGCCTACTCCGTCACAACGGTCGACCTCGACAAGAATTCAAAGACCGCGGCGCTGTTCCTGCAGCCCATCGCAGGCGGCGACCCAAAACCGATCTCCGTCACCCAGCCCGGCGACAGCGGCCTCCAGTTCTCCGCCGATGGCAAGCGCATCCTCTTCCTCAGCAGTCGCTCCGGCGGTCAGCAGGTCTGGCTCGCCGACTTTGACCCCGTCACCGGCGCCGCCAGCAACGCAACACAGCTCACCCGCATCGCCACTGAGGCCGACAACGCCATCTGGTCGCCCGACGGCAAATCCATCGTCTTCACCTCGGCCGTCTATCCCGACTGTGCACCCATCACCATCTCTGACTTCGCCACCGGCAACGCCTGCAACGCTGCAAAAGACAAAGCCGCCGCAGACAACCCCGTCAAGGCGCAGATCTGGACCCAGCTGCTCTACCGCCACTGGGACCACTTCACCGGCGAGAAGCGCTCCCACTTGTTTTTGATTGCGGTCGAGAGCGGTGGAGTCCGCGACCTGACCCCCGCCAACCCGCACGACGTGCCACCCTTCTCGCTGGAAGGCGGCGGTTGCGGCTGCGCGTTCGCGCCCGATGCAAAAGAACTCGCGCTTACCGATAACCCCGATCCCGTCCCCGCCATCAGCACCAGCCCCCGCATCTACACCCTCGACCTGACCAACCCCGCAGCCAGGCCCGTGCAGATCAGCACCTCCGCCGGCGGCAACTTCTCGCCCGCCTACTCGCCCGACGGCAAGTACATCGCCTGGCGCTCGCAGGCGCGCGCGGGGTATGAGAGCGACAAATTCCGCCTGGTGGCGTACAACCGCGCGGCGAAGACGATCAAGGACGTTCTCCCCAATTTCGACCGTTGGGTGGATGAGTTCGTGTGGACTAATCCGAATGGCATCCTATTCACCGCAGGTGATCGCGGGCAAGAGAGCGTCTTCAGAGCGAATCCACTGAGTGACAAAGTTGGCCTGGCAGCATGGGGTGGTACCTTTAGTGATTTACATCTGGTAACAAATCCGCTGCCTCCGGGAGCCTTGTTCTCCTTCGCGCCCGATTCAATCGTGGCTACGCAAATGAAGGTGGATCGTCCCTCCGAGGTGGTTTCCGTCTTGCTCTCCGATAGTTGGCCGATTTTCATCGGAAAAAATGGAGATCCTCTGGACCATATTGCGGAAAATGGAAGTGGCGGTCGCCCCAACTCCATCACACATTTGAACGACACCCTCCTCGCCCAGCTCGACCTCCCCAAGATGCAGTCCTTCTGGTTCACCGCCACAGACGGTACCAAACTGCAGGGCTTTCTGATCAACCCGCCAGCATTCGATCCAGCAAAGAAGTATCCAGTCAAGTTCCTCATCCACGGCGGCCCGCAGGGCGCATGGGACGACTCCTGGTCCTACCGCTGGAATCCCGAGCTCTTCGCCGCCAACGGCTACGTTGTCGTCATGGTCAACCCCCGCGGCAGCACCGGCTACGGCCAGGCCTTCGTCGACGGTGTCAACGGCGACTGGGGCGGCAAGCCCTTCACCGACCTGATGACCGGTCTCGACTACGCCGAGCAGCATTATCCCTTCATCGACAAGACGCGCGAGTGCGCCCTCGGCGCCAGCTACGGCGGCTACATGGCCAACTGGATCCTCGGCCACACCAACCGCTTCAAGTGCATCGTCTCCCACGACGGCATGTTCAACGCCGAGTCCGCCTTCGGCAGCACAGAAGAGCTCTGGTTCAACACGTGGGAGTTCAAGGGCGCTCCGTGGGACTACTACGGCAAGCCCGATTACGAGAATCCCTTCCGCAAGTGGTCGCCCTCGCTCTCGGCAAAAAACTTCAAGACGCCGACGCTCGTCATCCACTCGCAGCACGACTA
>JAJZFE010000078.1:0-3917 GCA_021798655.1 Acidobacteriota bacterium
TCGCATGGATAAACCCCAGCGTCTCCTCGGAGATGCTGGTATGGCTGTGCAGGCTGACGCCGGTCACATACGGCTCCACCGCCGCCGGCTCCTGCCAGTTCATGGTGATCTGTGTCCGTAGCGCGCGATTGCTGGCCGTTCGCATTGCGTTGCACCCTCCGCAGGTCTTGGTTCCTGCTATCGAGTCTCACCACGCAAAGCAAACACTCTGTAACCACCACAACAATAGAAGCTTAATTTCCACCGGTTCCCCGCTGGATACCCCCGCAGATCAATGCCGAGGTCTCCAGACCCCACCGGGGCAGCGGCGAGTGCTATCCTGGCGCCACTCATGCCCGCTTACTACAGAGCCTCGGTTCTCGAGTTTCTTCACGTCTCCGAGACCGAGCTGGCCGGCATCTTGACCGCGGCTTACGCCAATAGCGGGTTTTCCAGTCAGCGCACCGCGCAGACCCGCGCCTGGATCGCTGACATCTCCAGATTGCGCCAGGTCCTGCAGGTCGCGCTGCCACTTCAACGCAGCATCGAGCAGTGGACGATCCTGCTTGAGTTCCCTATTCCCCGCAAAGAGAAGCGCATCGACGTGATCCTGTTGATCGGCAACTCCATCTGCATTCTGGAGCTGAAGTCCAGCGACCACGGCCGCGAGAGCCTTTTGCAGGCAGAGGAGTACGCGCTTCTGCTGCACTACTTTCATGCGCCATCGAACCGTCGAAAGATTGTGACCTTCGTTGTGACTCCTACGATCCACGTTCGCACACGATCCGTGCAGATGTTTTTGCCGATCATCGAAGCTCCGGCGTATTGGATTTCACCGGCAGAGGCAATCGATTGGAGTTCGCTGGGCGATCGGCTGGTTGCTCTCCAACAAACATCCGACCTGCCTGAAATAGACCCCGGCGAATGGGATCATGGCGAGTATCACCCCGTTCCGGGCATCATCGAAGCCGCCCGGTCTCTGGAGTCGGGCCTGAGCATTCGTGAGATTGCACACTCCAGCGCGGCCAGGCACGATGTTGATCAGCTAACCGACTTCGTCCACTCGCTCATTGAGCGCGCGCGCAATGAGCAGACCTTCAGCATCTGCTTCATCACCGGCGTGCCTGGCTCCGGAAAGACCCTGGTTGGGCTCAATCTTGCCTTCTCCGCGCGACCGGGCCGTGAGCCCATTCACTTTATGTCCGGCACAGGGCCGCTCGTCATGGTGCTGCAATCTGTGCTCGCGCGCCATCATCAGGAGCGTGAGGGCGCGAAGGCGCTTACCTCGAAGATCTACGCGAAAACGCTGCTGGAAAATGTGCACGTCTTTGCCCGCCACTACTCCGACGAAGCGCCCGCAGCGACGCCATCCAACCACGTCATCATCTTCGACGAAGCACAGCGAGCCTGGAATAAGGCGCAGAACCTGAGCAAGTTCAAGCGACCCTACTCCGAACCCGAGATGCTGCTCAGCATCATGCAACGCCACGATGACTGGGCAGTTGTGATCGCACTGGTTGGCGGCGGCCAGGAGATCAACAACGGCGAGGCTGGAATCGGCGAGTGGGGACGCGCCCTCGCAGCCTCGTCCAAGAGGTGGACCGTCTACGCCTCACCCGAAGCCCTCCAGGGTGGCGCGACTGTTGCTGGCTCCACTTTGTTTCCTCCAGGGTCAACCTCGCAACTCGAAGTGCACGAGGCCCCACAGTTGCACCTCGATGTCTCGGTCCGCAGCTTGCGGGCAGACGCCTACTCCGCCTGGGTCAACCACGTCGTTCTGGGCGATGCTCAGGCAGCAGCCGCACTCAATATTCAGGCTTCCTTCCCCATCTTTCTGACCCGCTCGCTGACACAGGCGCGGCGTCTGCTGCAGGAAAACACACGCGGCTATGCTCGATGCGGGCTGGTGGCCTCTTCCTCTGCCGCACGCATCCGCGGCGAAGGGCTCGAGCCTGACTCATCCCTGCATGGCGATTACCCCTGGGACCACTGGTTTCTCGCCGAGCGCACCGATGTCCGTTCCAGCTATCAGCTTGAAATCTTCGCCACGGAGTTTGAAATCCAGGGCCTCGAACTCGATTGGATTGGCGTCTGCTGGGGCGGCGACATGATCTGGTCTGGCTCGCGCGCGGAGTGGCTCCTTCGTGCCTTTCGCCACGGCACCATCAGCAAATGGTCAGAAAACATGAAGGCCGAGCGACGCGAGTACCGGCGCAACGCATACCGGGTTTTGCTCACTCGAGCCCGCCAGGGTGTCGTGATCTTTGTCCCGCCCGGAGACCCCAACGATCCCACCAGACTACCTTCAGAGTTCGACGAAACAGCGAACTTCCTGCTCGCTTGTGGAGCAAGATTGGCAACCCTGCACAGCACCGACAAACCTCCGGTCGGCGTGCTACCGACAGACCGCCAATGCCCTGAATAACCTGGCATCTTCAGGGGGGCGCAAAGCCGACTCACCCGCCTCCTCACGAGCCGTTTTCACCCCCGCAAACCCTCTATAATAGAGGTTGAATGGCAGACGATCAGAACAACCTCCCGCTTGGTGCAGACGACAACCTGAACCCCTCTTCGCAGGACGCAAACTCCAACAACCCGCCCGCCGGCGGAGCAGGTGGAGACGGCCCCACCGCGCCCACCGGCCCCGGCGCACTCGTCATGTTGTCCATCAACATCGAGGAGGAGATGCGTCGCAGCTACCTCGACTACTCCATGTCGGTCATCATCGGCCGCGCGCTGCCCGACGTACGCGATGGCCTCAAGCCCGTGCATCGCCGCATCCTCTACGGCATGCAGGAGATGGGCCTGCAGTTCAACAAGAAGTACACCAAGTCCGCCAAAGTCACCGGCCACGTGATGGGCAACTACCACCCGCACGGCGACTCGGCCATCTACGACACCATGGTGCGCCTCGCCCAGCCCTTCAGCCTGCGCTACCCGCTCATCGACGGCCAGGGCAACTTCGGCTCCGTCGACGGCGACCCGCCCGCCGCCATGCGTTACACCGAGAGCCGCATGACGCGCCTCGCCGGCGAACTGCTCGCGGACATCGACTCCGACACCGTCGACTTCACGCCCAACTACGACGAGTCCACCACCGAGCCGACCGTTCTGCCGTCGCGCTTCCCGAACCTCATCGTCAACGGCGGCACCGGCATCGCCGTCGGCATGGCCACCAACATTCCGCCGCACAACCTCACCGAGGTGCTCAACGCGACCATCGCGCTGCTGACCCGCGACAAGGCCGAGACCCGCACCGATCTCGAACTCGTGCTCGACCACGTGCAGGGCCCCGACTTCCCCACCGGCGGATTCATCCACGGTCGCGCCAACATTCCGCAGGCCTACCGCACCGGCCGCGGCCGCTTCATGATGCGCGCGAAGTGTGGCAAGGAGAACATCTCCGGCGGACGCGAAGCCATCATCGTCACCGAGATTCCCTACCAGGTCAACAAGTCCACGCTCATCAAACGCATCGCCGAGCTGGTCACTGAAAAGATCATCGACGACATCTCCGACGTGCGCGACGAGAGCGACCGCGACGGAATGCGCATCGTCATCGAGCTGAAGCGCGGCGCGCAGCATGAGATCGTGCTCAACCAGCTCTACAAGCACACCTCCATGCAGGAGAGCTTCAGCATGATCTTCCTGGCCGTACACAACGGCCAGCCGAAGGAACTGCCGCTCGACAAGGCGATCCACGCCTTCATCGACCACCGCATCGACGTGGTGCGCCGCCGCACCGCCTTCCTGCTGAACAAGGCCCGCGACCGCGAGCACGTCCTGCTCGGCTACCAGATCGCGCTCGACCACCTCGACAACGTCATCAAGATCATCCGCCAGTCGTCGAGCCGCGCCAACGCCCGCGAAAACCTCTACAGCTACTTCAGCAACCGGCGCATCACGCTCAACGGCGCAGAGCTCAACGGCATCACGCT
>JAJZFE010000078.1:3927-5879 GCA_021798655.1 Acidobacteriota bacterium
GCCAAGTACGGCATCGACCTGCTCGGCGGCAGCGTCTCCGCGCAACTGGCCAACGCCAGCGCCGGCACGCTCATCCTCAGCTACAAGCAGATCGACGCCATCCTCGAACTGCAGCTCTACCGCCTCACGCAGCTCTCCATCGACGAACTACTCAACGAGCTGCGCCAGGTCCGCGACAACATCGCCGAGTACGAATCCATCCTCGCCAGCGAGCGCAAGCTCCGCAGCGTCATCCGCAAGGAGCTGGAAGACATCCGCGACAAGTACGGCGATGTGCGCCGCACCGTCATCCTCGACGAATCAACGGAGTTGACGCTCGAAGACCTCATCCAGGATGAACAGGTCGCCGTCACCGTCTCCAACACCGGCTACCTGAAGCGCACGCCCATCACCACGTATCGCCAGCAGAAGCGCGGCGGCACGGGCCGGCTCGGCATGAAGACCCGCGAAGAGGACTTCGTCGCGCAGCTCATCATCGACAGCACGCACGCGTACCTGCTGTGCTTCACGAACACGGGCCGCGTCTACTGGCTGAAGGTCTATGAGGTGCCCGACATCGGCGCCGCCGGCAAGGGCAAGGCGATGGCCTCGCTCGTCGATCTCCAGCCCGGCGAAAAAGTCGTCACCATCCTACCCGTCCGCAACCTTGAAGAAGACGGCAAGTACGTCCTCTTTGCCACGCGCAACGGCACCGTGAAGAAGACCGCGCTGAAGGACTTCTCCAATGTGATGGCGCGCGGCATCATCGCCATCGGCATCGACAAGGAAGACGAGCTCATCACCGCGAAGATCACCGACGGCCAGCAGGTCATCTTCCTCGCCACGCATGACGGCATGGCCATTCGCTTCAACGAGCAGGACCTCCGCCCCATGGGTCGGCCCGCCTTTGGCAACCGCGGCATCTCGCTGAAGAAGGACGACTACGTCATCGGCGCAGCCGTCACGCCTTCCAACGAAGCGCGCAACAAGGTGCGGCTCGAACGCGCCGCCGCCGCCGGACTCACCAGCCAGGTCGAGCAGGTGCTTGACGAGGCGACAGAGTCCGTCGCCGCCCAGCCGCTTGAACTCGCCGAGCCGGGCGAACTGGGTGCACCCGAACTCTCCGAAGAGGCCGCTGCCAAGCTCGCCAAACTCGACGAGAAGCTCGGCCTCACCCCGTGCCTTATCCTCACCGTCTCGGAGAACGGATTCGGTAAGCGCACCGACGTGGACGCCTACCGCCTGCAGACCCGCGGCGGCAAGGGCGTCATCAACATGCGCGCCACACCCAAGATCGGTAAGGTCACCAGCATCCAGCTCGTCGACGACACCACCGAGATGATGGTGATCAGCCAGTTCGGCAAGATCATCCGCATCGACACCAAGACCGTCCGCGCCGCCGGCCGAGCCACGATGGGCGTCAAGCTCCTCGACCTCGACACCGACGACAAGGTGGCCGCCTCCATGGTCATCCCCCCGGAAGACCCCAAGGCCAACGGCGGCGAACCGGGCACCCTGCTGCAGTAGCCGCCTCTGCTGCTGCAACAGGTCCGAGCTTCAGCCCGGAAAACAAGGACAACAAGAAAAACCAACGGCGCAGACTTCGGTCTGCGCCGTTCTCGTTACAATCTCCCCATGAAGACATTCTCCGCCCGCGAGACCGTCTGGCTGCAGGAGCTGGACGGCATTGAGCTTGCCAGCTTCTGGCAGCGCGCCTTCGCCATCACCATCGACGGCATCCTCTCCAGCATCGCGCTCTCGCTCTTCGCCACGCTCCTCGTCGGAGGCTACCTAGGCGTTCGCCACCTTCAGGGCAAGCCCTTCCATATCACCGACGTCAACCAGCTCGGCCAGTTCGTCCAGGGCAATCGCATTTGAGCAAATAGGAACCTCTTTGAGCACTATCGGGGTTGGTTGAGGATAGGCGATGTTTGCGGGAGGCGCATGTATGTCCCGCAAAGAGGTGTTGGAGC
>JAJZFE010000359.1 GCA_021798655.1 Acidobacteriota bacterium
GCCAACGAAGATCTTCGGGCCGTTGCGCGGCGCGTTGTCATAGTGGCCCACCAGGTTGAACATATCCGACGGGCTCTTGTAGTAGTGGTCGTCAATCACGTCCGGCTGCGCGTTCGGATCGCTCTCCTTCACCGGCGTGGTGGCGATCAGCTTGTACTGCGGATACTTCTGCCGCAGCGCCACGGCGATCTGGGCGAACCGCGCGCTGTAGCTGCCGCTGTGGTCGAACTCGTCCTCGTTGCCGATCTCGATGTAGTGCAGCGGGAACGGCGCAGGATGGCCGTCCTTCGCGCGCTCGGCGCCCCACTTCGTGCTCACGTCGCCGGTGGCATACTCCACCTCATCGACGGCGGCCTGCACGTACGGCTCCAGCTCCTTGCCGGGCTTGGCGTACTCGTGGTGCAGCGCGTAACCCGCGTAGACGGCCAGCACCGGCTCTACCTTCAGGTCTTCGGTCCACTCCAGAAACTCCAGCAGCCCGAGGCCGTCCGTAGACCAGTACGTCCACGGTGCCTGGTGGCCGGGCCGGTCGACAAGCGGTCCAATCGTCTCGCGCCAGTTGTACCAGTCCTTCATCGTGTCGCCTTCCAGGTAGTTGCCGCCGGGCAGACGCACAAAGTGCGGATGCATCGCAGCCATCTTCTCCATCAGGTCGACGCGCAGGCCGTTCGGGCGGTCGTTGTACGTCGGCGGAAACAGCGTTGCCAGCTGCAGCCACAGAGACCCCGGCTGCGCCACCGTCATCTGCAGATGGTTCTTCGCCGAAGCCGTTGCCGCGCCCAGCTTCAACTGATAGCTGTACGGCTTCCATGCGCTGCCCTGCACATCCACCGTAGCCTCGGCCAGCACGGCGCCGGAATCGTCGCTGATGAGCCGCACCGTCACCGGCCCCACGCCGTCGGCCTTGGCATAGAAGCTGCCGCTGTAAGTGCTGTGCGGTCGCACCGGGATGCCCCAGTAGCCGGAGTTGCTCACGCCGGCTTCATTGCCCTTCGACGCGCTGGTCACGGTGAGCCGAAGGCTGGTGGGCAGCGCCGCACTCGGGCCTGTCTCCTTGTCCAGCTTCGCAACGGCCGCGGAGTCGCCATTGCGGACCAGGTCCCAGCTCTCCACGCCGTCCCAGTTGTTGCGGAAGGTGTGGTTGCTCAGCAGCTGCGCGTAGAGCCCGCCGTCATAGGAGTGGTTGATCTCCTCAGTCATCAGGCCATAGAGCGTCGGGCTGACGGACGTGCCGGCGTCGTGCGTGTCGATGGTCAAGGTTGCCGGCGCGCTCTGCGCGGCGCAGCGCGCCGTGCTGCCGAAACAGGACGCGGCCACCGCGCCCGCACAAAGGGCCACTCGGGCCGCTGCAGTCAATCGAAGGTTCATGGGGTTCATCTCGCGAAAAGGGGTTGAGACAGCTCGGGAGCATTCTACCGGAGAAATCGTTTTCTCGGCTCGGCGGTTCCCGCCCGCGCTATCCTCTTCAGGTGACGACCCCCAAAACTCCCGACTACGCCGCCATGCTCCGCACCGCCTACGAAGAAGCCCAGCTCGGCCTTGCCGAAGGGGGACTGCCCATCGGCGCTGCGATCTTCCATCGCCACGGCACGCTCATAAGCCGCGGCCATAACCGCCGTGTGCAACAGGGCGACCCCTCCATCCACGGCGAGACAGACGCCTTTCGCAACGCCGGCCGCCAGCGCAGCTACCGCGACCTCATCATGGTCACCACGCTCGCTCCCTGCTGGTACTGCAGCGGCCTGGCCAAGCAGTTCGGCTTCCAGACCGTCGTCGTCGGCGAGAGCGTCAACTTCAGCGGCGGCGAACACTGGCTTCGCGAGCAGGGCATCGAGGTCGTCGATCTCGCCGACGCCGACTGCATTCGCATGATGCGCGCATTCATCGCCGAGCATCCGGCGCTGTGGAATGAAGACATCGGCGTCGAGTAGTCGCGCTTACCGATTCGTCAGCGCGCGAATCCGCCCGGCCTCGCCTGGCCACTTTGCAATTAGCTCCTCCGCGCTGGCGTCGGTGTAGTCGGCGAACTCAAACCCCGGACTCACCGTGCAGCCCAGCAGCGCCCAGCTCTCCGCTGCGACCAACCGCGTCCCCTGCCACACCCCGCGCGGCACCCCATGCTGCAGCTTCTGCCCGGCGGCGATATCCTTGCCGATCAGCGTCACCTGCGTCGAACCGTCGGCGAACAGTTGCAGCATCTCCACCGCGTCACCGAGGTAGTGGTGAAAGATCTCATCACTCTGCAGCACGTGCATCTCGCTGAACGTGCCTGGCTCCAGCAGGTAGTAGATCGCGGTGGAGGTTCGCCGCGGCCCGTCGTAGCGTGCGTCCGCAAACGAGCTGGCCGCGACCCACTCCGGCGACTCCCACGAACGCACATACCACCCACCCTCGCGCGGATGCGGCCGCAGCCCCAGCAGCTTCTTTACGTCTTCCGGTGTCACTTTCACTTTGAATCGCCCGTAATGGCTCTCAGCTTGTCCATCACCAGTGGAAGTTCTAGTTGAACGGTACGCCAGAGAACCTGAAAGTCGAGGCCAAAATAATCGTGAGCGATACGATTTCTCAGCCCTCGCATGGCAGACCATCGGATCTCCGCATGAGATCCGACAAATTCTGGAAAGCGCTCGACGATGCTTGCAACTGCCTCACCGATAAGCAGGATATTCATCGCAACTGCCTGCTGCGTCTTCTCATCTGCGAGAAACTCGCCGTACGTCATGCCTGCCGCATATCGAACGGCATTCTCAGCCGACGCTTCAATCCTTGACAGATACTGCCGCAGACGGTCTTCCATTAAACCGCACGAGCCTCGGACAAAACCTCATCCCGAAACGTCTTTGACAACTCCGCAGGTGTTCGCACATCCACCCGTACTCCCAGAAGGTCTTCAAGCTCCACTTGTAGTCCTCCCAGGTCGAAGAGCGTGGTTGTTTCAGGCAGCGTATCCACGAGTATGTCCAGGTCACTCCTCTCGCTGTCCGCGCCGTGCAGCACTGAGCCGAAGACACGAGGATTCGCAGTCCTGTGACGCACAACCAGCGCGCGTATCGCCTCCCGATTCTGCTCTAAAGCTTCCGATGGCCGCATCACCGACTCCTCGCTTCATCCTACAGCGCAACCCACCACAGCTTCTACACGATTCTTGTTTCATCGCGCCAAACGGGAGCGGAGTGTTTCACCCACAATCGGCTACCATAACCCCAATCCCCCGGAGCCACCGCACATGCTCGACGTACACCCGCCGCACGAAGCCGCACACACCTGGAAAGACTTCTTCATCCACATCGCCACCATCGTCGTCGGGCTCTTCATCGCCGTCGGGCTGGAGCAGGCTGTGGAGCGCATCCACCTGCACTACGAGCTGCGCGAAACGCGCGAGGCGCTCGCCAGCGAGCTTGAAGCCAACCGCGCGCACCTCATCAGCAACGAACGCGACTGGCTCCTGACCACGGCGCGCCTGAAGAATGACCTGCTGGTGCTGCAGTACATCCGTCAGCATCCGGGCACTCCGCAGACTGACCTGCCCGGCGATCTGCGCTGGACACAGTCACCCTTCGTCTTCGACCATGCTGCCTGGGATGCCGCCGAAAAGAGCGGCGTAACGCGGCTGATGTCTACCACCGAGGCCAACGCCGACCAGGAGCTTTACCAGGGGCTCGAAGGCATGGCCGGGCAGTCTGCCGACGATTGGAACGCGATCAATGCCGCAGCCAGCTTTGAGCTGACAGACCCCGACCCGACTCATCTTTCGCCGCAACGGCTCGAAGAAGTGCTGCAACGGACAGAAACGGCACTCTCCAAACACATCGAGTTCGGCTACTCCTATGGCCGGCTCGCGCATGAGTTTCCTGACCTGCCGCACGCGATCACCTGGGCCAACATCGACCGCGTTGCGCCCAGCGCGCTGGAGCTGAACCCGCAAAGCATGGCCGCCGCACATCAACGCAGCAGCGAACGCATCCAGGCGGGGCTGCACGCCCTGGACTCCGCCAGCCCGCAGGCCAAATAGGTCGCCATGCTACATTCGGACCATCTTCTTGTTGATGTCATCACCCTCTGCCTCGGGTTCATCATCGCCTTTGGCCTGCAGCAGATCGTCGATCAGTTCCTGCGCCGCCGCCGCGCCCGCAGACAGGCGGCGGAAGACGCTCAACGAACGCCCTCCAAAGAGTAAGGCGCGATACGCTATCTGCAGTCTCAGGCCCGCAGTCATCACTCCCCATCCAACAAGAAGGTTGCGCCCCATGCTCGACGTACACCCGCCGCACGAAGCCGCCCATACCTGGAAAGACTTCTTCATCCACGTCGCCACCATCTGCGTTGGCCTGCTCATCGCCGTCGGGCTGGAGCAGACGGTCGAGGCCATCCACCATCACCGCGAGGTGGCCGAGACCCGCGAGGCCCTGCGCGCGGAGATCAGCGACAATCGCAAACTCTTCGAGCAGGTGGCGCTTAACTGGCGCTGGGAGACCACAGAGCTGGAGAACAATCTTGACGTGCTCGATTCTCTCCGCCAGCATCCCGGCACACCAGATGAAAAGCTTCCGGGCGTTCTCTTCTGGGCTCATCAAGGCGCGCATTTCTCCCACGCTGCCTGGGACGCGGCCCGGTCCGCCGGAATCACCAGCCTGATGCCCCGAGAGGAGATTACCGAGCTGGAAGCCTACTACAGGCGACTTGAGACCATCGACGCGGCAGCCAATAACACCTGGGCGGCCATCAACGACGCGAGTCGTTTTGAGTTTGTCACCTCTCGGCTATCGACCCTTACTCCGGCACAGATCGAAGAGACCACGAAGCTCACCGAGATCGCAATGGAAGACCACTTCCTGTGGGCGATCACACTTCAAAATGCAGGACATGACCTGCCCAGAGAGTTTCCTCCAACCATCACTGCAGCCGATCTGCGCCTGCACAAGATGCAGTACGTTCCAAAGGTGGGACTGGAAGCCGGGAATCCGGCGTATGCCCTCTCGATGCAGCGACTCGAAGCTGCCGGCTATCCTTTGACTCCGTCGCCTCCACCCAGCCCGAGCCCACAGGCACCAGCCAAGTAGCCGGGTGCTCCGTTCATGACGCGCAATTTGCGGCATGAGCGGCATGGCATACCCTTGACCCAAGTCCACTCACGGAGCCTCTCCCATGCTCGACGTTCACCCGCCCCACGAAGCCGCCCACACCTGGAAGGACTTCTTCATCCACATCGCAACGATCGTGATCGGCCTGCTGATCGCCATCGGGCTGGAGCAGACGGTGGAGTTCTTTCATCATCGCCACGAGCTGCAACGCGCACGCGAGGAGATGCGAACAGAGACTGAGCACAACCGGCACGGCAGCGCGCTACAGATGGAGTTCGTCCACCAGGTGCAGGCGGAGCTGAACAAGGACATGGTGCTGCTGCTGGCCCACCGCGCCACGAACAAGCCCCTGGACGGCCCGCTCCACTTCGACTGGAGCTTCCGCAGAATTAACGATGCTGCCTGGATGAACAACAAGCAGTCCGGCGCGCTGAACCTGATGCCCCACCCCGAGCTGGACTACTACAACTACATCTTCACCGTGGGTGCCAGTGTGATGGACTCCGCTGAGAAGTGGCAGATCGCGCTGGAGACCGCGAAGGCCATCGCAACCCGCTCACCCGACGGAACACTCTCGCCGCAGGACACCAACGAGCTGATCACCGCTATCTCTGACACGCAAGGCAAGCTGGCGCGCACCGAAAGCCTCATCACCTTCGTCCAGGTCGCGCTCGCTGACCATACCTACGACCACTAGAGGGTGTTATGCAGTTGCGAGCTTGATGAGTCTGCTGGTCATGAGGATGGCGAAGGCGATGAAGTGTATTCCTTTGAGGGTTTGTGGG
>JAJZFE010000404.1 GCA_021798655.1 Acidobacteriota bacterium
CGAGGTCACAGCCGTCGAGCCGATCGGCGAAGAACGCAAGCTGCTGCTGCACGAGCTCGCACAGCGCGAGGTCTGCGGCTTCGCCGAGTGCCCCTCGCGGATGCGCGCCCGCCAGCACGCTCGCGAACACGGCTGGCTGCCGTAACACTTTTTGCTTGTCATTCCCGAAGGGAATCTGCGTTTGCGCGAACCACCTCATGGACGAAAGGAGCCAACGATGAAGCCGACCCAAGCGCAACCAGGCCGCGTCTACCTCGTCGGTGCAGGCCCCGGCGACCCGGAGCTGCTAACGCTGCGCGCGCTGCGCCTGCTCGAAAGTGCAGACGTGATTCTTCACGACGACCTCGTGCCCGACGAAGTCCTCGCACTCGCGCATCCGGGCGCGCTCATCACCAGCGTGGGCAAACGCTGCGGCCAGCCGCGCATCACGCAGGCGGAGATTCATACGCTGATGATCGCCGCCGCGCGCGCAGGCCAATCTGTCGTGCGCCTCAAGAGCGGCGACCCGCTCGTCTTCGGCCGCGCCGGCGAAGAGATCGCCGCACTCCGCGCCGCGAACATTCCCTTCGACGTCGTGCCGGGAGTCACCGCAGCCTTCGCCGCTGGAGCAGCCCTCGCTCTGCCACTCACAGACCGCACCAGCGCGTCGAAGCTGATCCTCTGCACGGGTCATCACGCGGCCGAGAAGCAGAGCACGCAGCCGCTTTGGTCAGGTCCGCTGCCCGACGACGCGACGCTTGCGCTCTACATGCCGGGCCGCGACACAGCGCGTCTCGCGCACGAACTCACAGCAACAGGGCTCGCGGCAGACATTCCCTGCTGCGCGATCTCGCACGCCGCCACGCCGCGACAGAGCTATGTCATCGCACGGCTCAGCGAACTGGCCACGCTCGCCTGCGGCCCGGCGCCGTTGCTGCTGCTGGTCGGGCGCGCGATGGAGCCGCTCTTCCACGCAGACTCTGCGCGCTAGGGTAGATTCCTCTCAGGTGTAGTCGCCAGTCATCTTCATGATTTGTCATTCCGCAGCGAAGCGGAGGAATCTGCATCTTGTACGGCGACTACACTTGATGGAGAAATGCGCTAAGGCTTCGGCTGCGACTCTGCCAGCAGCTGCACCAGGTAGTCCTTCCACAACGCGGCCTGCGTGTGCGTTCCATGTCCGCGCGTCGCATCCGAGATCGGGATCATCACAAACCGCGCGCGCGGCATCTCCTTCACCTGCTTCTCCGCAATGCCGAGTTCCGGCGGATTGATGAAGTCGTCCGCAGAGTTGACCCACATCACCGGCATCGTGATGCGGTCGAGGTGCTGGCTCGGGTCGTAGTTGCGCGACGCATCCACGTAGTAGATCAGGTCGTTCGCATCGGTTGCAGCGACGGTGCGCGCCAGGTACTTGTCCACGAACTCCTCCGCGGCCGCGCGCGTCGGATACAGCTTCTGCATCTGCAGCGGCGCAGACCCCATCACCAGCAGCATCTCGTTGGCATCGCGCAGCCCTTCGACTGGCTCGCTCGCGTACTCGCCGTTCTTCCACGCCGGATCGCGCTCGATGTTCTCGATCGCCATGTAACGCATCATGCGGTTGCGGCCGGCGAGCGCGACGGCGTTGCAGGCCAGCGGCATCAGCGCGTCCACAAACCCGGGATACGTCTCGCCCCACACGAAGCTCTGCATACAACCCATCGATGTGCCGAGCACGAGCCGCAGATGATCGACGTGCAGCCCATCGAGCAGCATCTGGTGCTGCGAGCGCACCATGTCGTCGTAGTCGTAGTGCGGAAAGCGCATGTGCAGGCCCTCGGAGGGCCGCGACGACACGCCCTGGCCGATGTCGTCCGGAAAGATGAGGTAGTACTTCGTGATGTCCAGCGGCTGGCCCGGACCAAACAGGACGGTGGAGAAGACCGGGTTGAAGAGCGTGTGTGCGTCACCGCCGGTTCCATGCAGCAGCAGCACCGCGTTGTCCACATGCCCTGCAGCGTTGCGGTGCGGCGCGCCGAGCGTGAGGTAGTGTAGATGCAGCGCAGGCAGCGTCTCACCGCTGCCGAAGTGGAAGTTCGCAGCCGTGTAGTCGCCGGGGACTCCGTCGTAGGTTGGCGCCGGCGGTGTGGACATGGACATCGTCTGCGCCGTGACGATCGACGCGAAGCTGAAGCAGATCAGGGCAACCGACTTGAGCATGGAAAACCTCCTGTGTAGTGTGCAACGAGCACGTTAGACGGACGAGAGATCGGCACCTTTGGCTTCCCTGCCAAAGCCCGTCAGCAGCGCGACAGCGATGCCGACGACGACCACCGTCCCGCCGAGCACCGGCGTGAGGCTGCCATGGAAGTAGCGCGCGGCAAGCGCGGCCTGGAACGGGCCATTGCGCGAGCTGAGCAGGTTGCCCAGTTGATACGCAAGGCCAGGAAAGATGGCACGCAGCGGCGCAGGTGAAAGCTCGTTGAGGTGCACAGGAATCACGCCCCACGCGCCCTGCACCATGAACTGCATCAGGAAGCCGCCGAGTGCAAGCAGCGCAGCCGTGTGGCTCCAGGCCCACAGCGGGATCATGGGAATAGCCAGCAGCGCGGCCATCACCATCATGCGGCGGCGGCCAAAGCGCTCCGACAACGTGCCGCAACAGATGCCTCCCAGCAGTGCACCGATGTTGCCGATCACCGCCACCCACGACACCGTTCGCGCCGTGAGGTGGTGGTCCTGCTTGAGGAACGTCGGATACAGGTCCTGCGTGCCGTGGCTGAAGCTCATGAACGCGGTCATCATCAGCGTCAGCAGCAGGAACGCTGGTAGGTTGTGGAAGATCGCCGCGCCGAGATTGACCGGCTTTGGCTGGCTCTCGCTCGCGGCAGCAGGCTCCAGCTTCCGAGCTTTCCACGCAGGACTCTCGTCCACGCGCGAGCCGATGTAGAACGCCAGCAGCGCAGGCAGCGCGCCGATGAGGAAGAAGACGCGCCAGTTGACGAGGAAGCCGTGGCCCGTGAGCAGCGGGAAGATGAGTCCGTACGCGGCGGCCGCCAGCAGATTGCCGCAGACGTAGCCCTCCTGCAGCAGGCCGGAGAAGAAGCCGCGCCCTTCGGCCGGCAGCGTCTCGAAGGCCAGCGCCGCACCCACGCCCCACTCGCCGCCCATCGCAATGCCGAAGAGTGCGCGCGTCAACAGAAAGATGCCGAAGGTTGGCGCAAACGCCGAGGCGATCTCAAAGAAGGAGAAGCAGAGGATGACCGCCATCAACGTGCGCCTGCGGCCATAGTGCTCCGCGAGGTAGCCGAAGAGCAGTGCCCCGACGGGCCTCATGCACAGCGTCCAGAAGAACGCCTCCGCCGCGGTCTTCAGGTCAACGTGGAACGTCGCTGCGACCGAGTCGAGGCAATAGGTGAGGATGAAGAAGTCGAAGGCGTCGAGCGTCCAGCCCCAGAAGCAGGCTCCGAAGGCACGCCGTTGCAGCGGGGTCAGTCTGCGAAAGGGCGCAAGGAACAAGCTGCCTCCGGGAATGAATGGCCTCGTGGACGAGGTACGTTGCTGGATGACCTATCGCGAGCGCAGGTTGGGAGCAGGCACGTTGATCTGCGGCGCGTCAGGATCGGGCTTCAGAATCTGGTGATGCAGACAGTAGAGCGCAAGCTCCAGCCGGTCGGAGACACCGAGCTTGTCGTAGATCTTGCGCAGGTAGTTCTTCACCACCTGCTCGGTGGTGCCCACCTGCGAGGCGATCTCCTTGTTCCTCATGCCGCGCGTGATGCAGCCTATGATCGTAAGCTCCTTCGGTGAGAGCTGCGGCTGTGTGCGCGGATTCATCAGCGTGGCAGCCTGGCTGCGATAGGCTTCGAGCACCCAGCTGATGGACTGGTTATCGATCCACGTATCGCCCGCGGCGATGCGGCGCACGCACTCCACAAGCTGGTTGGGCGAGATCGACCGCGGCACTACGCCTTTGACGCCGCAGCGATACAGTCCCACGGTATCGCCTTCGTCCACCTTGGTCACCTGCACGATGAAGCGCGCCGCAGGATAGCGCGCGACGATCGGCGGAATCGCCTCTGCCGGATCGTCGAACAGCTGCGCCTCCAGGATGACGACCGACCCGGGTGATCGCTCCAGCGCGGCGTGCAGATGGTCGATCGTCTCCGACTGCGCGACAACGCGGATGTCGTCTTCGACGGCGAAGACCTTCCTCATGCCGACACGATAGATGGCCTGGGAGTCCGCCAGAATGACGCGGACGTGGTGCTGGGACGACTCCTCCGGTGCTTCACTGCCGGTGGGGAGGGTAGTGCTATCGCTCTTCATGGGTGCTCTGCCTTTAGCGAGTATTCATCGATCACCGCCGCTGCGGTCAACTTGCCGTTTTCTTCCGCGTGGCGAACGATGCGGCCGGTACAGTGCAACAGAACATCATCTGCGCCGCCCATGATGGAGGCAGGCATCTTAAGCCGGAACTCGACCGGAGTTCCGATTGCAGGCAGGTTCTCCGAGACGAACAGCAGCCCGTTGGCCGAGACGTTCTCCGTCACGGCCTTGCATTCGCCCTCCGGCGTCGTCAGCACGATATCCATATGCAGCGGAAACCGGACAGACGACCGCAAAGGGGTCGGATCAAACGGGTTGTTGGACTCAGACATGATGGCTCCCTCTAAGGAGGCTCTTGGGCTGCTCTAGGTATGCTTCCAAAGTGTACTGTAATTAAAGGTGGATTGAGCGTTTATCGGGCGGGTACAGGCCGGCCGAGCTGCCTACCCAGGTCTTGTCGCGATTGTGATCGACTCCCATCATAAGCCCCCGGCCCATGCGGATGAGGCTGCACATCGCGGTCAGCCGCCCGGCGTCGGGCCAGGCGTACAGAATGCGAATCTCCGGCTGGGTGGGGCCTTCCGGGGTTTGGATGACGTTTTCAAAGTGGACGCGCTGCTGCAGCAGGTAGTGCTTTCGCTCGGACGGCGGGATCGCGTCCAGTTCCGCCTGCGACGGCGCAAACTGAATGCCCTTGCCCGCAAAGGAGTAGAGCGGCTTCAGGATCCACTGGCTGCGGTCGTCGGGCAGCGCATGGGCACGGCCGTCGAACCAGTCCGAGAGAAACACCGCCGGGGGAACGCTCGGGTGGTTGAGAAACGGGATGGAAAACTTGCTGATGCGGAAGTACCAGTTGGGATGGCCGGCCCACTCGACATCGAGGTCGTCGCGGTAGTCAAAGGGCAGCTGGATTTGCTTGCGAACGAGTTCATCGACGATGACGCGGTTGAAGATGCGCCGGATCGGAATGAGTTTCCCGGCGTCTCGGTAGAAGAGCTGTCGGCCGTTCTTGTACAGTTTTGCGACATCGACCGTGCGAACGCCGAGCCGCTGCTGATAGACGTGGAAGTCCGGCAACGTCTTCTGTGACTCGGGCTCGATCTCGGCGAGCACGACGTTCTCGGGATCATGCTGGCCGACGATGGTCTCGCGCAAGACCTGCCAGTACGCCGCGTCGTCCAGCCCGCTGAAGCGATAGCCGAGGTCCGGCGGAAGCTGGTAGGCATCAATGTACGCCTGCGAGAAGACAGGCTGGTAGCCGAAGAGCGACGGAAACGCCTGCAGCTCGACGAGCCTGGGCACAAGCGCGCCGGCTTCATCGCGCACCAGGCCAAAGTCCGCCGTCATGAAGTGCGGATGCGCGTCGTCGTTGGGCACGCGGAACTCGGGAGGGATCGCGTCCAGCGAAGCCGCGAGGTACGCAGGATTGTCCAGCAGTTGATACGTCAGCTCCGCGCCCGCAGTGACGATGCTCTGCAGCAACTCCGGCGCAAAGAAGCACGGCGTCTCGCAGAGGCGAAACTCGATCTGCGATCCCGTGCGCTCGTTCATCAGCCGCTTCAGCTCGTCGTAGC
>JAJZFE010000004.1 GCA_021798655.1 Acidobacteriota bacterium
GTGCCGTAGATGGCGTCGCCGTTGATGCGCAGCCAGGCTCCAATCTGGAGCAATACGTCGCGCGCTTCGACGGGGATGGTGCCATCGGACCTGGGGCCGACGTTGAGCAGCAGGTTGCCGTTCTTGGAGACGGTATCGACGAGCTGAGCGACCAGCGAGGGCGCGGTTCTGTACTCGTCGTGCTCCACGTATCCCCACGAGTGGATCGAGATGGACGTGTCGGTCTGCCAGGGCAGCAAGCGCAGCGTGTCGAGCTTGCCGCGCTCGATGTCGAGTGTGGCGACGTTCGCTGGCATTGACTCTTCCTTGTAGGTCAGCACAGGTTGCTGATGTCGTCTGGAGGAGCGGTTGTAGTAGTAGGCCGCGAACTGTTGCAGCTCGGGTTTGAAGGCTGGCTGTCCAATCCACCAGTCGAAGTAGAAGAAGTCAGGATGATACTTGTCGACCAGTTCGGTGGAGAGTGCGAGCCAGTCGTCGAGGAAGGCGCGGTTGGGCGCGAGCCAGGTTTCGAGATGACCCGGATCGGGTTCCTTCGCGCTCTTCTGCTCGTCGGTGGTTCCAGGAATGCGCTGTGGTTCAGCAGGGCCGTAGAGCTGCGCGGTGAGCGGCGTCATCTCGCGTACGTCGGAGGCGAAGCTGCGGCCGGGTGCGTACCACCACCAGTGTTCGGCGGTGTGGGACGAGACGCCGAAGCGCAGTCCGCGAGCGCGCGTTGCGGTGGCCAGCTCGCCGACGACGTCGCGGTGCGGGCCCATGTTGACGGCGTTCCACGGCGTCATGCCGGAGTCGTACATGGCGAAGCCGTCGCAGTGCTCGGCGACGGGAACGACGTAGCGCGCGCCGGCGCGGGCGAAGAGGTCGACCCAGGCTGCAGGGTCGAAGCTCTGCGCCTTGAACAGCGGGATGAAGTCCTTGTAGCCGAAGTGGGTCTCTGGACCGTAGGTTGCGATCTGGTGGTCGTAGGCCGCGTTGCCCTGCAGATACATGTTGCGCGAGTACCACTCGTTTCCGAATGCTGGAACGGAGTAGACGCCCCAGTGGAGGAAGATTCCGAACTTGGCGTCGCGAAACCAGTCGGGCGTGCGGTACTGCGCGAGCGAGTCCCAGTCGGGGCGATAGGGGCCATCGCCGCTGGTGGCGCGCACTTTGGCGACCTGCCGCGCGATGTTGCGGGACTGCGGCGTTGCAGCGGGCGTCTGCGCGGCAGCGAGAGCGGACAGGGCGGTGAGCAGAGTGACACAGGCGATAGATTTCACCGCGCCAAGATAGCAGAGAGCGCGGTAGGTTTATAGGAGATTCGGAGGAGCAAGGATGCAGCAGCGTTCGACGGTGGTGCGAGAGGTGTTGGCTGCGTGTGCGTGGTCGGTGATGCTGGCGTCGTCGGCGTGGGCGAGCGACGGCGGCAACCGAGGCGCTGTGCAGACGGCTGTGACATCGGCGGCGGCCGAGGACTGGACGGCGGGCTGGATCGCGGCGCCGTGGAGCACGGAGCGCGATGGCTCCTCGCTGGACGACAGCAAGCCGATGCCGGTGTTTCGTCGCGTGTTCATGGCCCGCGAGCGGCCGGTTGCAGCGACGCTGCGGATCGCGGGGCTGGGGCAGTATCGCGCGGAGATCAACGGCACGGACGACGTTGCACCTGCGGGTCTGCACGAGGCGTGGACGGACTATCGCAAGTCCGTGGTGTACGACAGCTATGACGTGACCGCGCGCGTGACGGCGGGCGAGAACACGCTGACGGTGCTGCTGGGCAACGGCATGTACAACGTGCAGCGTGCCGATGGGCGCAAGCGCTACACCAAGCTGGTGGGCAGCTTTGGCGTGCCCACGCTGACCGCCGAGCTGCGCCTGCGCTATGCCGATGGAACGACCGAGGTGATCGCGACGGATGGCGCGTGGCGTGTGGCTGCGGGGCCTGTGCTGTTCAGCTCCACCTACGGTGGCGAAGACTACGATGGTCGCTGGAGCGCGGCGTCTGCGGCGTGGCAGCCGGTCGCGTCGGTCGGCGGTCCGGGAGGACGGATGATCGCGGCGATCGCTCCGCCGGTGCGCGTGCTGCAGACGTATGCTCCGATCCGAGTGACGCAGCCTGTTGCGGGCAAGACGGTCTATGACCTGGGGCAGAACTTTGCGGGCTGGCCGCAGATTACGGTGCAGGGGCCTGCTGGCGCGGTGCTGCGGATGACACCGGGCGAGTTGCTGGAGGCCGATGGAACGGTGTCGCAGCTCAGTTCGAAGGGTCCGCAGTGGTGGAGCTATACGCTGGGCGATGGCGCGCGGCAGCAGTGGTCTCCGCGGTTCAGCTACTACGGCTTTCGCTACCTGCAGGTGGAGTGGAGCGGCGCTGCGGGCAAGGTGCTGGCGGTGCGCGGACTCGGCGTGCACTCGGACTCGGCGGTGACGGGCAGCTTTGCCAGCTCCAGCGAGATGCTGAACCGCATCCACGCGATGATTGTGGAGGCGATGCACAACAACGAGGTGAGCCTGTTTACGGACTGTCCGCATCGCGAGAAGCTGGGCTGGCTGGAAGAGGTGCACCTGATCGCGCCGGGCCTGCTGTACAACAGCGATCTGCGCGGATTGTTCGACGCGACGGCGCACAACATTGCCGACGAGCAGCGCGGCGACGGCATGGTGCCGACGACAGCGCCGCAGTATGTGGTGTTCCCGTCGAACGGAGGCGTGTTCAACGACTCGCCGGAGTGGGGCTCGACGACGATCCTCGCACCGTGGTGGCAGTATCGCTTCTACGGAGAGACTGCACAACTTGCCGCGAACTATGCAGTGATGCAGCGGTACATCGCGTATCTGCAGAGCAAGGCGCAGGATGGCATTGTGAACTACGGGCTGGGCGACTGGTACGACATCGGCCCAGGCGCGCCGGGGTTTGAGAAGAACACCTCGCTGGGAGTGACCGGAACCATCATGCTGCTGGATGACGCGATGGCGATGCAGCAGATTGCGCTGCTGCTGGGCCACGGCGACGATGCTGCGCGTTATGCCGCGCTGGTGGCGGCGGAGAAGGCGGCGTTCAACCGGCGCTTCTGGAACGAGCACGCAGGCTACTACGACACCGGCAGCCAGACGGCCAACGCGATGCCGCTGGCGCTGGGCGTGGTGCCGGCGGAGCGGCGCGAGGCCGTGCTGGCGCACCTGGTGGCGGACATCCATGCACACCAGGACCACGTGACCACCGGCGAGGTGGGCTATCCGTACCTGCTGCGTGCGCTCACGGCGGCAGGCCGCGACGACGTGGTGCTGGCGATGCTGCTGCGGACCGATCCGCCGAGCTACGGCTCGCAGCTGGCGGCGGGCGCGACGGCGCTGACCGAGGCGTGGGACGCGAACCCGAAGAGCAGCCAGGACCACTTCATGCTGGGCGGCGCGGAGGAGTGGTTTTACCGCGCGCTGGGCGGAATCGACCTGGACCAGTCGCGCGCGGACCCGGCGACGCGCATCACGATTCGGCCGAAGGTGCTGGCCGGCGTGGGCTGGGTGCGCTGCGGATACCGGTCGGAGGCCGGCGCGATCGAAAGCGACTGGCGGCGCGAGGGCCGGCGCACCACGATGGAGGTGACGATCCCTGCCGGAGCGACGGCGACGGTGATGGTGCCAGGGACGCAGGCGGTGACGGCTCGCAGCCGGTCCGCAGCCGGAGGCAGCATCACGCGGGTGGGGCGCGAGGGTAACTCGACGGTCTATCGGGTGGGCGGAGGCAGGTATCGGTTCGCGGCCTCGGAGTAGACCCCCCTCCCCCCCCTCTATTTTTGCTTGATCTCTGGAATCAACAGGTTACGCGGTGTTGTGGCTGCAAGATATTGATTGCAGAGATTTTACGGGCAAAATATTCATAACATTGGGGTTAGGGGCGTAGTGGCTGCAAGGTGCTGATTGCAGGTGGCTTGCGGCTATAATATTCAAACGATTGGGGTTAGGGCTGTCTGTGGTGCGGGGAGGATGCAGATTCCTCCGCTGCGCTACGGAATGACAATCGGTTGGGGTCCTGCGGGCGACGAGTCTGGGGCGGGAGAGGGTTATGAGTTCTCGGTTATGAGTTCTCGGTTATGAGTTCTCGGTTTCCAGTTTCCAGTTTCCGGTTTGCCCGTTATTTCCCCCTACTTCTATTGTAGCGAGTGGGGTGGGGGGAATGTGTTTTTCGTTTTGAGGGGGTAAGGCGTTGGTGGGGAATGGGTTACGGGTTATGGGTGTGGGGTTGGGGGTTGACAGAGGGAGTTTGGCCGGGAATTTCGCGAAAGAAAGTTTGGGGGCCTGTTCAGCCACGAGAGAAGAGATACGGAGATGAGTGCAGACGCGGAGTCGCTGCAGGTTGGGCGAGCCGGATCGGGGGGAATGGTGGGCGAGACAGGGATCGAACCTGTAACCCCGGACTTAGAAGGTCCGTGCTCTATCCAATTGAGCTACTCGCCCGCGCGCAGAGTGGCGTCGGATGGCGTTACAGCATCGATTGTAGCCGAGCCGCGCTGGGGTTCAAGGTCTTTGCTGCGGAGGAGGGCGACGATGTCGTCGAGTGCGAGCTCCCAGCGGCGATGGGCGATCTCGGGTTCGGGGCCGACGGCGGTGACGTAGAGCGTGAAGCAGAAGCCTTCGAGCGGGGTGTTGAGGTCGAGCATGGCGGGGCGGAGGACGCATTCGAGGGCGGCCTCTTCGTGGGGCAGTCGCTGGGCGCGGCGGATGATGCGGTCGAGGCGGTCCTGCTGATGATGGGCGGAGGCGAAGACGGTGCGTTCGCGCCAGAGGAGGTCGATGTAGCTGGCGAAGCCGAAGCGGACGTCGTTGGGGTCGAGGAGGAGTTCGAGGCGGAGGGCTTCGAGGTCGTCGGCGTGGGTGGAGGTGGCCAGGGCCCAGGCGTCGCACTTGGCGGTGAGGAAGGGGGAGCGGGTGGCGTTGAGGGAGCGGAGGGCGCGGCCGAGGGCGGGATGGCGCTCGGCTTCGGCGATCTCGGCGATGTCGTAGGGTTCGGCGCGGAGGTCGACGAAGTGGAGGCCGGTGGCGGTGTCGGACCAGGGCACGATGAGTGTGGGTGCGTCGGCCGAGCACTCGGCTGTCCAGTCAGAGAGCATCTGAATAGGATAGCGGGTTCGCGGGCGGAGCGCGGGGTGGGGAGGTGAAAGGCGGGGCGATGAGGCGTGGGCTAAGCGTGGGCTAAGCGTGGTCTAAGCGTGGTCGAGGATGAAACGGAGGGCGGTGTGCTCGGCCCAGTAGCCGTCGTTGCGCGAGGTGCGGTCGGGGGAGGCGAGGAAGGCGCAGTGTCCGCCGTGTTCGGTTTCGAGCCAGGTGATGTGGGGGTTGGCGCGGATGAGGTCGCGGGTGTGGGGGAGGAAGCGGATGAAGGGGTCGTCGGCGGCGTGGAGGAGGAGCGTGGGGACGGCGATGGTGTGGAGGACGCGGGCGGCGGCGGCGCGGTGGTAGTAGTCGTCGGCGGAGCGGAAGCCGGAGTAGAGAGCGGTGATGCGGTGGTCGAAGTCGCGGAGGGTGGCGATGCCGGCGGCCATCTGCGGATCGTAGGCGCGGGGGAAGAGCATGGCCTTGCGGCGGAAGCGTTTGAGGAGGGCGCGGAGGAAGCGGCGTTCGTAGAAGCGGTTGTGGGGCTCGTGGAGGGCGTCGGCGGAGGCGGCGAGATCGACGGCGGGAGAGACGCCGACGACGGCGCGAAGCTGGGGCAGGGAATCAGCCGCTTCGCCGGCGAACTTGAGCATGAGGTTGCCGCCCATGGAGTAGCCGATGAGTGCGATGGAGGGCAGCCCCATGGTGTGGGTGCAGAAGCGGACGACGGCGGCGACGTCGCCGGAGAGGCCGGAGTGGTAGAGCGTGGG
>JAJZFE010000218.1 GCA_021798655.1 Acidobacteriota bacterium
TGTGGTGGAACCAGCGCAGCATCCTGAACATCGTCAGCGAATTTCGCTCCAGCGAGAGCCGCCCGCGGCCGCGCATCTGGCTGGACATGGGCACGGCCGAGGGGCTGCGCCACCTGCGCGATACCGACCTGCTGCATCGCCGGCTGAAGCTGCGCGGATGGAAGGACGGCAACGACCTGCGCTACCTGCGCGTGGAAGGCGCACAGCACAACGAAGACGCCTGGGCCGCGCGGTTCGACGAGGTGTTGGCGTTCCTGTTCCCTGCCCGCTGATTGTTTCGCGCGGCGTGGCGATCCGCCGCTGCTGCGTTTAGACTCGCAGCAAGCACAAATCATTCCAGCATCTGAGGAGCCCGATGCCGATGGACCGTCGTCACTTTTTGCAACGCACCAGTGCTATGGCGGGGCTTGGCCTGCTGGGCGGCTGCGCGCGGCGTATCGCAACCCCGAACACCACGATGGCCACCGCGCCTGGCGCAGGGCTTCCCTTCTATGACCTGCCCGGAACGATTGTGCCGATCCGCGCGGACATGGATCGCATCTTCCGCATCACGGTGTGCCTGCGGCCCTTTCGTGCGGCCGGTCCGCGCATCGAGGCGGAGCGCGTGGGCGACAAGACCGTGATCCACAACTACGGCCACGGCGGCAGTGGCTGGTCGCTCTCGTGGGGCTCGGCGGCCATCGCCATCGACAAAGCCATCGCTGCGCTCGATGGCCACCGCGAACTGGCCGTGATCGGCTGCGGCGCGATCGGGCTGACCTCGGCGCTGACCGCGCAACGCGCCGGGCTGAAGGTGACGATCTATGCGAAGGAGCGACCGCCGTTCGTGCGCTCCTCGCGCGCAACGGGCTCGTGGACGCCGGAATCGCGCGTCGCGCTTGCTGGTTCACCGTCAGCAGAGTTCGCAGCGCAGTGGGAGTCGATGGCGCGCACGTCCTTCGCCATGTATCAGAGCTATCTCGGCGCACCGGGCACGCCGGTAGAGTGGGTCGATTTTTATCGCCTGCACAAGCGCGTCTCCAGCAACGAGACCGAGCCGGAGCAGCAGCACCACTTCGCCCGCTACATGGATCGCATCGCCGACATCACCGTGCGCGGGCAGGACCTGCCCGCCGGCACGCATCCCTTTCCTGCCGACTACCAGGTGCACCGCACCAGTTCGATGACCTTCAACATCGCCGACTACTCGCGGCAGCTGATGAACGATTTTCTGACCGCCGGAGGCGTCATCGAGACGCGCGAGTTCCACAGCCCGGCTGACCTCGCGGCGCTGCCACAGCGCGTCGTCGTGAACTGCACCGGCTACGCAGCGCGGCAGCTCTGGGCCGACGAAAGCGTGATCCCCATCCGGGGACAGATTGGCTGGCTGGTGCCGCAGCCCGACGCGCACTATGGCCTGTTGCTTGGCGACCTGATCGTGCTGGCCCGGCGCGACGGCATCGTGATCCAGACCAACCCGCAGGGCGACGATACGGGCTGGAACGACGACAACGAGCAGCCCGACCGCGCGACCACCGAGGCCGGTGTACGCGAACTGCAGCAGCTCTACGCCGGGATGGCCGCACCAAGGAGCTGAAATACCCGCCGGCGATCCTCGGCAGCATTGCAGTTTCAGCTAAAAACAGAGATACTTAGACGTCGGGTTGTGTCGTCTCATCCTTGGCCGCATGGTCGCTGATCGCAAGATCTTCTCGCCCGACTTAGACAAAAACTGAAAGGTAAAACCTCACCGTGTTAATGATTCGTCTCGCCCGCGTTGGCGCCCGCAAACAGCCTCACTATCGCATCGTCGTCATTGAGAAAGACCGCGCCCGCAACGGCCGCTCTGTTGAGGTGGTTGGCACCTACAACCCGCGCACCGAGCCCGCAACCGTGGCCTTCAAGCACGACCGCATCGACTACTGGACGGCCAAGGGCGCACAGCTCTCCGAGACTGTGGCGAAGCTGCTCTCCAAACAAAAGGCAGCAGAGGTTACAGAGGCCGCTCCCGCAGCCTAAAGTAACCTGTCTGACATGCCTTTGGGGAGACTCAAGCACGTACCCAAAGAGTTCTCTTTGCTCCTCCCTCTATCGCGTAGACTCACCGAAACACTGAACCCCAAAACCATGTATCCGTACACCGTCAAGGGGTTCAGTGCAGGCAGTGAAGGTAAGTGCAAGACAACGTGATGCAGCCAGTACGGCAGAGGTAGCAGGACCTTTTTACGCAGAGATCAAAGGCTTGCCGAAGCCAGGCGGCTCACGTACCCCCAGAGGTGTACGAGTGACCGAGTTTTCCGAACAAAGTGGCGGCGCAGCTGCCGCTGAAATGACGACCCTTCTGCTGACGATTGCGCGCGCACTGGTGGATGACACCGCTGCCGTTCGCGTCGAGGTGATATCGGCCCAGGACTCCCACGTCCTCCGTCTTCACGTGGCCTCCACCGACATTGGCAAGCTGATCGGCAAGCAGGGCCGCACTGCGCGGTCACTGCGAACCATCCTCAGTGCAGCCAGCATGAAGTTGCAAACCCGGTTTGCGCTCGACATCGTCGAGTCGGGCAGGGTTCTCGGTGGAGCGGCTGCGGCGGAAGACTAACGCCGCACGCCTCCATCGATGCAGCCTCTGCATTCGGACCGCTGCCCGCGCTGACGGGATAGACTAAGGCAGATTGTGCCGGTCGTCACTTCCGTCAGCGCTCGGCAACCAGCTGCGGCAGAGGAGCTTTCCCCTTGAGCAATACGAGTTCAACCGTGCCTGCAAGCCAGGCGCAGACAGTGGCTATCGCCATCCTGCTGCGCCCCCAGGGACGCCGCGGCGAGCTGCTGGCCGAACCGCTGACAGACCTCGACGAGGTCTTCGCACACGGTCGCACGGTCCAGTTGCAGTCTTCCACACCGAAGACGCCACTCCTCACCTCGCGTGTCCTCGAAGACTGCTGGCGACCCACGGGGCGCAACGCGGGCCGACTCGTGCTTAAGCTGAGCGACTGCAACAGCATCAACGACGCTGAGGCGCTCGCCGGCTGTCAGCTACTTATCCCTGCGGCCGAGATGCCCGTGCTCGACCACGACACGTTCTTCGTCGGCGACCTGATCGGCTGCGCGTTCTTCGACGGAACCCGGCAGGTCGGCAGCATCATCGATATCGAGTTCCCTGTCGGCTCCGACGGTCGCCGACTCGACGACGCCGCTCCGCTACTGGCCGTGCAGCTTGACTCCGCAGACGAGCCGGTGCTGGTGCCCTTCATCCGTGCGTGGCTCGACCAGGTGGACCTGGACGCAAGGCGCGTCACGATGCACCTGCCCGAGGGTCTGCTCGTCGGCGGCGAGCTGGTCGGCGAAGCAGAGGCAGACGAACTCGATGGGGAATCTCCCGATGCAGTTTGAGATCGTCACCATCTTTCCGGAGTTCTTCGGATCGCCGGCGACCGAGGACCGCGCGGGCGCGGGTGTGCTCGGCCACGGCATCCTCGAACGCGCCATCCGACAGGGGCTCGTCACGGTACGAACCCGCGACCTTCGTGCCTTCACGCATGACCGCCATCGCACCGTGGACGACCGCCCCTTCGGCGGCGGCGAAGGAATGGTGTTGAAGGCGCAACCCATCTTCGAGTGTCTCGAATCGCTACAGTTGGCTCCAAAGGCCGAGCGCGGCACGCGAGAGCGCGTGGTGCTGCTCTCGGCACAGGGCGGACGCTTCACGCAGGCAGCGGCGCGACGGCTCGCCGGCTACGAGCGCGTGGTGCTCATCTGCGGACGATACGAGGGTGTGGACGAGCGCGTGAGCCAGACTCTGTGCGACGAAGAACTCGCCATCGGAGACTATGTGCTCTCGGGCGGCGAACTGGGCGCGGCCGTCATCGTCGATGCCGTGGTGCGCCTGCTGCCCGGCGTGCTGGGACATGCCGATTCGTCACGCTACGAGAGCTTTGGCGAAGGCGATGAGCCGACCGAGACCATGACCATCGACGGCGTACCCCGTGCCACCCACGGCGCCGGCGGGCTACTCGACTACCCGCACTACACGCGCCCGGCCGAGTGGCAGGGCCTGCCCGTTCCCGACGTACTCAGCGGCGGCGACCACATCGCCATCCGCCGCTGGCGACGCCAGGCTGCGCTCGCCAAGACACTCGCCAACCGGCCCGATCTGCTGCGGAACGCCGTTTTGACCGACGATGACCGCGAACACCTCGCGCAGTTGGGCTGGAATCCTGCCGATGAGATCGATAGCCCGCGCTGAATCGGTCTGGGCAGGCCAATCGCAACCTCGTCCTTTTTGTGGAAATCGGCTGCAAAACTGCCGACTCTCATGTAAACTGAGTCCTGCGACTTTAAGTAAGGAACACCATCATGTCTATCCATCCGATTATGCAAAAGCTGGCTGACAAGCTCCAGCGCACCGATCTTCCTGAATTCGCCCCCGGCGACACCGTCCGCGTGCAGGTGAAGATCAAAGAAGGCGAAAAGGAACGTCTGCAGGCGTTTGAGGGCATGGTCATTGCCACTCGCAAGGGTCCGCAGGGTACCTTCACCGTTCGCAAGATGAGCTTCGGCCAGGGCGTCGAGCGCATCTTCCCCTACAACTCCAAGGTCGTCGACAAGGTGGAGAAGGTACGCAGCTACAAGGTGCGTCGCTCCAAGCTCTACTACCTCCGTGGTCTGCGCGGCAAGGCTGCCCGTCTGCGCGAGGTGGAGCGTACCGCGTAAGAACACATCAACATGCGCAACAAGAGAGGCGGCCAATGGCCGCCTCTCTTGTTGCGTCTTGCGCTTGCAAGCGTCTTACGAGTTCTTGCCCAGCACCAGCGGCACCGAGACCTGACGGCAGGACGTAGGATCGCCATCCTTGCCACACATCTTCACGCTCTCAGGATGCTGCTTCAGGTTGTCAGGCAGCGGCGGCGCCTTGCCCGCGGGGGTCAGGTCGGCCAGCGTTCCCGGCCAGCTGTACGGCGCCTTCGGCAGATCCCCGTAGCCGAACTCCGGATAGTTGGAGGGCTTCTGCCAGTTGCGGTCCAGCGCCACGTACATCGTGAGCGCCTTCTCCTTCTTCTTGCTCTTACTCTTGCCGACCAGCATCGGACGGTCGCAAGTGAGCTGCAGCTTGTGGTTGTCCACCAACACGGTCAGCGTGTTGCCATCGAGTGCGTCCAGCTCCAGCGTGGAACCAGCAAACGGCTGGTTCGACACGACCGCCGTACCCAGCCCCGGCACCCAGATGTAGAAGTAGCGAATGTCGATGATCTGGAAGTTGAGGCCAGCCTTGGCGATCAGGCCATCGACGGTCAACTCGCCGTGAACGATGTCCACCGGCACCAGCTTGGGCGGCTTCTCTTTCTTCGGCTTCGGCCCATGTTTGCCATTCTGAATCTTGACAGGCTTCAGCGAGGTCGCCGCAGTGGCCGCCGGCGGAACGTCCGTCGGAGCAGGTGCAGCGGCGGCACCATCCGTTGTCGCAGCAACAGCTGTATCTCCGGCGGCTGCTGGCGTTGCAGACGCATCGGTGGCGGCTGTCGTCGCTTCGGCAGCAGGTGCAGCGGCCGGTGCGGCAGCCGCTGTCGTTCCATCTACCGCTGGTGAAGGAGCGGCAGCCGTTACAGCGGGAGCTGCGGTCGGCGCAGCGGCCGGTGCGGCAGCCAAAGGCGCCGCCGCTTCGTCGCCTGCCTGCTGCTTCTTCTTCGAATGCTTAGCTGCAGCGGCATCGGTCCGCGCCTTGGCTTGTTGCTGCTGGGCCATCATCTGGTCATACGTCAGAGCGCCCGAGGAGCTCTGCTGAGCACAGACGGTACGCGGTCCCATCCACAGCAGACCGGCGATAACGA
>JAJZFE010000136.1 GCA_021798655.1 Acidobacteriota bacterium
CCGACTGTGCAAAATCCCCAGCGGCCTGATCCAGATTGCCACCTCGCATCGCTGCTACACCGTCGTTGAATGTGCTCTCGAACTTCGACTCCTGGGCTGACACTGGCATCGCCAACAGTAGAAGGCAGTGAGCCGCCAACCATAAACCGGATGCCATCAGCCAGCGCCTCCCTTCTACTCGTCTCCGCATTCGTCTACTCCTCCAGAACTCACGTTCCATAACCAGACCTGATGTCACACTTCTCACAATCGCCGGAAGCCTACCCGAAATCCCGTACGTCATAAGTTCACCAACTAAAACTCGGATAACGTTTTCCCGATCACCATGCTCTTACCAGTTTCCTTGCTCCTACCTCACCCCTTCAGTCACCAGAACTCAACCTTTAGGAGGAGACGCCAATAGCTCAAAGTATTTAGTGAACGAAATATTTACAGGGACAAGAACAGCACTGTCAAGAAATATTTACGAAATGAGGAAACTCCCCATAATTTGCACGTTAGTTTCTCTCACCCGACCGTTCTTTCGGAGAACGTTTACTGAGGCTTCGCTCCCAGACCTGGCTCCGGCACCGGTCCAGCAGCATGTTGCAGACGCAACCGCTCCGCCGCGGCCTGCCGCTCCGACATCGCCATTGCCACCCCAAGCTCCTGCCGCGATTCCACCGCAAAGCCTGCCTTAGCAAGACTTAGCCCCAAGTAATAGTGCCCCGGCTGATACTCCGGCGCTCTCTGAATCGCCTCCCGGAGGTACTCAATCGCCTTCACGTATTCCTTGGTCCGGTAGGCGGCAATCCCCAGCCCCGCTAGGGCGCCACCGTGGTGCGGATCTGAAGCCAACGTTCTTTGAAACTCCTCCGTGGCTTCCACATATTGCGCTCGATCAAGCGCCATCTGCCCCAACTCGTAGTACGACTCACTCTGCTGTGGAGCCAACGCAATCGAGCGCTCAAACTCTGCCTTCGCCTCCGCCGTTCGTTCCAGCATCGACAGGATACGGCCCAAACCATAGTGTGCCGTCGCATCCTCCGGCTTCAACGCAAGGTAGCGGCGCATATAGTCTTCTGCTTGAGGCATCTGCTGCCGCTCCAGTTCAACCCTCGCCAGCGCGTACAGAATTCGTGGCTCCTGCGGTTGCAGGTGCAGCGCCCGCTCCAGCGTCGCCAGAGCTTCCGGAAGTTCACCCATCTCCAGTTCAAGAATCCCCAGATCGGTAGCCACCCGCGCATCCTCCGGCAACTCCTCGTGCGCGCGCTGCAGCGCTGCCAAAGCGCCAGCTTTATCGCCAGCACCGTGTAAGGCAACCGCGCGATCTTCCAAAATTCTAGCCACTCCATCTCGGCCCCGTACACTTGTCGGCGCCAGCGCCAGTGCACGTTCAAACTCATCCAACGCCTCCTCCGACTGCTGCCCATGCAGCAGAAGCAGACCAAGGTTCTCGTGCGCCGACACCAGTCTAGGATCGATGGCTAATGCCTCGCGAAAAAACTCCTCCGCGCCGCTGCTCTCGCCCTGCTCCGCTCGGATAACACCCATCAAGTCCAGCGCACGCGCCTCACGCGGAGACTCCAGCAACACATGCTGCAATACAGCCTGCGCCGCCGCCAACTCCTGCTTCCCAATCAAGTCCACAGCCCGTTGAATCTCCAACCGGTAAGTATTCGCATGGGCATCTCCCTTGCCATCACTGCGCAGCCCGCCCAAAGCATGCGTCTGTCCAGATAGGCGCAGCGCGAACGCCAGTACCAAGGTCAACAACCACACTGCCCACAAGACCGCAGCCCTGCCCCGTCGCCCAGGACTCTCGGCCTCCGCTATCATCAATTCGTCCCTCATTCTGTGATCGGCTCTCCATGGTCCAGTCATTCGCAGCCCATCTGCAACCTTCCGATCACTCCGGTGTCGAGTGTGTTCCATTTAACTCCGCCGTACGTTCAAACTCAGCCTTCGCTCTGCCCGTTCTCCCCAGCTTGCGATACACCTGACCCAACTGAAAGTGTAGCCGTGAGTCCTCCGGCGCTAACGTTACTGCCTGCTCCAGATGGCTCGCCGCCACCTCCAGGCAGTTCTGCAGCAGATACACTCGCCCCAGTTCCTCCTGAATCTTGGCGTCGTTCGGCGCTATGGCTACCGCCCGTTCCAGCAGTTGCGTCGCCTCAGCCAACTGGTTCCGCTCCAGCAGCAGAGAACCAAGATTCAACAGTGGCTGTTCGCTCGGGTGAACTGCATCCGCTTGCCATGCAATCGCTTGTCGATACGCTGCGACAGCTTCATCTCCTCGGTTCAACGCAGCCAGAGCCAGCCCCAGATTGTCAGCTGCCTTCACGCTGCGCGGAGTAAGTTCCAGAGACCGCTGCAGCGAACGCACCGCGTCATCAAATCGGTTCAGTTTGTACTGCACTCGGCCTAGACTGTACCAGGCTTCCGCGTCCGATCCGTCGCGCTGCGTCGACTCCAGAAGCCACCGCTGCGCATCCACGTAGTCATCAAGCAAAACATAGTCCAACGCAACAATCATTAGCGCGTGGGCCGTCGGCGTAGCCAACCGTGCACCACGAGTGTAGGCGCCAAGCGATTCCTTAGCTTTCCCCTCGCGAAACAGCACATATCCCAGCATAAAATCAGCGCCGCCAGACTCCCCCTTTTCTTGCAGATATCCGCGAACGGCAGCCTCCGCCTCTGGCAAATGACCTCGTTCCACCAGTCCACGTGCAGCCACCAATCCACTCGGAGTCGTAGCCGGTGCAACAGCATCTGCCTGCAAGAGATTACTCCCCACGCCGCTCGCACCAAACATCACGGACGGCCCACAACCCATCAGCACCAGCCCAAACGCCGCGCACAGCCAGCCCCTCGCACCTGCCTTCGCAAGAGTCCAGACCTCAATCCTTGGCAGCATGCTTATCCGCATCAATGCCCTTTCCCTCCGTAACGCTGTAGATCGCATCTACCCGGGGCACCACAATCGACTCAACCGTGCCACTCGGCCAATGGATCTCCACCTTGTCCACCTTGGTCGAACTCCCCAGTCCAAAATGCGGCCGCGGATCCGACGACGACGCAAAACTACCTCCGCTCAACACATCCGCACGTTGACGAAATCCATTAGCCGTCACAAATACCGTCGCACCAATCGCATCCCGCGGGCTCTTGGGCCCTCCCACCAACCGAAATGCCACCCAATGATTAGCCGTAGCAGCCACGTTGCGAAATAGCGATGGCGCTGCGTCCATGTTATTAACCACAGCATCCATACGACCGTCGTTGAATAGATCCCCGTATGCCAACCCACGCGACGCTGCCACCTCCGCCAACCCACTGCCTTTCACCGCAGGCACCAATTCAAACTTGCCGCCCGCATTCCGAAAGAGCAGCGGACGTTGCTTCCAACTGGTCCCCCAACCCACGTCATCCACCTGCGGATACACATGTCCATTCGCAACCAGCAGGTCCAGCCAGCCATCATTGTCATAATCCAGAAAAACCGTACCCCAACCCAGAAATGGAATCGTGGGCTCGGCGATTCCCTGCGCATAACTCACATCCGTAAAATTTGCATCGCCATCGTTCCGGTACAGCGGATTGTAGTCATCCGAGAAGACGGTGTTGTACAGATCAATCAAGCCGTTATGCAAATAGTCTCCAGCAGCAATACCCATACTCGCCGTCTCACGTCCGTTTTCATTCAGAGCATAGCCCGACGCATAACTATCATTCTCAAACACTCCGCCGCCTTTGTTCAGATACAGATAATTCGGAGTCGAATCATTTGCCACGACCAGATCCAGCTTTCCATCGCCATTCAGATCGACAAATAACGAAGCCAGTCCGTAGTACGTCGGACTGCTGTCCGCCACCCCTGCCTTCACGCTCACATCCGTAAATGTCCCATCGCCATTGTTGTGGAATAGATGGTCTGGTTCCGGCGCCAGCCCTCGCGGCCCACACATCACCTTCACTCCGCGAAATTGGCAGGTGCTGAAGGCCACCGCACTAGACCCCGGAATCGGTGGCTTCGCAATATCGTAGTGCACATAGCCTGGCACAAACAGGTCCAGCCGGCCGTCACCATCGTAGTCACCCCACGTCGGCCCGGTCGACCAGTTCCCCAACGCCACTCCGGCCTTCTCGGCAACATCCGTAAAGGTCCCATCGTGATTGTTATGGAACAGCCTATTCTTCCCATAATTGGTTACATATATATCTGCCCAGCCATCGTTGTCATAGTCCCCGATCGCCACCCCAAAGCCCCAGCGATCATTCCACACGCCAGCCTTCGCCGCCACATCCGTAAACGTCCCATCGTGATTGTTATGGAACAGCGCCGCATGTGGAGCCGCGGCCTTCCCACTCTCCGCCTCGTACGTTGAGCCGTTTACCAGGTAAATATCCAGCCAGCCATCATTGTCGTAATCAATCAGCCCCACTCCCGACCCTACCGTCTCCAGGATGAACTGCTTCTCCGGCGTCCCCATCCGGTGCTGCCACTTGGCCAATCCAGTCTGCTCCGCGACATTCTGGAAAATTACTGGGCCGTCCTTCACAAAGCCCCCTGCCGTAATCGGACGATGCTCCTCATCCAGCACCGCCGCATGCGCCCCGCTCGTGCTCATCCCACCCATGCTGGCAGCCTTACCATCGTCCTGCGGCACCGGCGTCGTTACCGGCAACGGCGTCTGCGCTCCAGCACCTGCGCTCAGTAAGAGCACTACCAGCCCAAAAAACGTTTTCTCAGTCAAGAATCCCATCACGCCGGAGTGTACTATCCTCAGTCCCAATCACACCACTTCCGTTGTAATGCGACCACTTACAGCCCAATCGTAATCAAACTACCCGCGAGACATCCAAGTGTTAGATCACCATTCCTTGGCCGATAAGCAATCTGCCCGCAGTGATGGAAGCGAACTAGGACTATAACCTCAGGACGGCATCCGTCACTTATGATGCCGACAAGACAAACGCATCCGCCCTCATGCAAGCGAACACGAACGCTGGTCCTCCAGCAAGCCTTTATACCGGAGACAAGCAGCCATGGCGACCCCGATAGTCATCTTCCAATCTATGCTGACCTGTCCCCACTGCGGTCACGCTACCATGGAAGAGATGCCCCTCGACGCATGCCAGTTCTTCCACAAATGCACGAAATGCCACCAGGTGTTGCGCCCACATCCCGGAGATTGCTGCGTCTTCTGCTCCTACGGATCGGTAAAATGTCCACCAATACAACGGCAGGCCCAGTGTTGCTCATAGGGAGTCTGACCGCATCTAGGTAACCGCAAACCCTACCGCAGCGAATGACACCACTCAGACGAGCCAGAACGTTTTCATCTACCTGACGACACAGACCCTCGTGACAAATAACATCGCAAATCCCGCACCGGATCACGCTGGAACCAGGACAAACAGGAAGAACCCATCTTGTTTCAACGTCCCACCCCGAGGCATCGCGACCGCGTGCCAGTGCCTCCTAACGCTGAGGTTGGGTACTCTTATAGCTTCGTGTCCAATTCTTCCAACCAGTTGATCAGCGCACAATCAGCCTTGCAATCTGGATTAAATCCGTCAGCCATACAGTCGCCATCACAACGACCTAAACCGTATTCCGGCCAGTCCTATTGCCTAGTCAGCCATACCGAACCCATGCCACAGTCACACCCTATAACACCTGCAGGATTAGGCGTTACTATCTCCCGGGCACACACCTGCCAAATCGTCGTATGCAAATGCTCCAGGGCAAGAGGGACCGATATTCCTAAGAACACCTTCGCCCCATTTCATGATTCCATCAGGACGCTG
>JAJZFE010000264.1 GCA_021798655.1 Acidobacteriota bacterium
CTCGCGCGAGGAGGCAGAGGGGATGCTGGCGCGCGGTGCGTTGCGAAAGCTGCCGGAACGCGAGGGGCAGATTCGCATCGTGGAGATCGCAGGCATCGAGCATAACGCCTGCGGCGGCACGCACGTTGCGGCCACGGGTGCCATCGGCAGCATCCTGCTGCGGCGCACCGAGAAGGTGAAGCAGGGCACGCGCGTGGAGTTCTGCTGTGGGCTGCGTGCGGTGGCAGCGGCGCGCCGCGACCTCGATGTTCTTCGTCGAGCGGGCTCGCTGCTGAGCGTTGGTGCGGCCGATGTGCCGGACCGCGTGGCGCGTCTGCTCGAAGACAGGAAGGCTGCCGCGAAGGAGCTGAAGGCCTTGCAGCGACAGGCTGTGCCGCAGCAGTCACAGGGGCAGAACGGTTAGGCTGGAGGCGTGAGCCAATACTGCGATGTCGCGTTGCCCGTGCCGCTGGATCGGGCGTTCACCTACGAGCTGGGTGAGCTGGAGGCGGAGGTCGGCGCGCGCGTGATGGTGCCCTTCGGCGGGCAGTTGTTGCAGGGCGTGGTGGTGGGTGTGCATAGCCGCACGCCAGATACTGGGATCGAAGTAAAAAGAGTGCAGCGCGTGATGGATGAGGCGGCGCTGTTGCCCGACGAGTTGATGGAGCTGGGCCGCTGGATTGCCGCGTACTACTGCGCGCCGCTCGGCGAGGTGCTGCGCGGCATGATGCCGTTGACCGCCGAGGTGCGCCGCCAGTGGACGTATCGCATCGGCGAGCAAGGCCGCAGGGTGCTCTACGATGGAGCCGCGAAGGGTGCATCGCGACGCACAAAGCTCAGCGTGGAAGACCAGAACCGCGAGTATGCCGTGTTGAATTATCTGGAGGCCGGGGAGCCTGCGAAGACGGCGACGATTCGTAGCGCAACCGGAGCGAACAAGGCGCTGTTGGACGCAATGGTGAAGAAGCGCTGGCTGATGCGTGAGCCACTGGCCGAGGTGCGCGATGCGCGGCGGGTGGAGATGCTCGCTGTGCTGGAAGAGCCGAGCAGCACTCAGCCCGGTGACGGACGACGGCTGCCGAAGCTCAACGACAATCAGCTTGCGGTGATGGCGGAGCTGGCCGGGTGCGGCGGGCGGCAACTGGTGCGTGAGTTGCGGTCGCGGCTGGGAACGCGCGGCGTGCCTGAGTCGACACTCGCCACACTCGTCAAGCGCGGCCTCGTGCGGCTGGAGGAGACGGCGCAGGCCTTCCACATTACCGGGTTGACGCAGGATGGAAAGAAGTTCGCGCACGAGCACACCTTGAACGAAGCGCAGACCGAGGCGCTCGCGGTGATTGCGGCTGCGATGGACAAGGGCGGCTTTCGGCCGCACCTGCTCTATGGCATTACGGGCTCGGGCAAGACGGCGGTCTACATTGCGGCGATGCAGCGCGCGCTCGCTGCGGGCCGCAGCGCGCTGCTGCTGGTGCCGGAGATCGGGCTGACGCCGGGTACGGCTGCGCAGATGGTGGCGGCGTTCGGCGGCGAGGTGGCGCTGTTGCACTCGCAACTGACGCCGGATGAGCGCGCTGAGCAGTGGCACCGCATCCGTCGCGGAGAGGCGCGCGTGGTGATTGGCACGCGCTCGGCGGTGTTTGCGCCGATGCCGTCGCTGGGGCTGATCCTCGTGGATGAGGAGCACGACAGCAGCTACAAGCAGGAGGAGACGCCGCGCTATCACGGCCGCGACGTAGCGGTGATGCGTGCGAAGCTGCTGGCTTGCAGCGTTGTGCTTGGCTCTGCGACGCCGTCGCTGGAGAGCTGGAACAACGCCGAGCGCGGACGCTATGCGCTGATCCAGATGCGTGAGCGAGTGCAGCAGCGGCCGCTGCCGAAGGTCGAGTCGATCGACATGCGCGAGGAGTTTCGCGAGACCGGCAAGGAGCAGTTGTTCTCGCGACGGCTGATCGAAGAGACGCAGGCCACGCTCGACCGTGGAGAGCAGGTGATCATCCTGCTGAACCGTCGTGGCTACAGCTTTGTGGTGATGTGTCGCAGCTGCGGTGAGAAGCTGGAGTGCGAGAACTGTGCGCTCTCGCTGACGTATCACAAGAGCGGGGAGGAGAACTCGCTGAACGGCGAAGCACGCGCGGGACAGCGCCTGGAGTGCCACTTCTGCGGGTATCGTCGCAACGTGCCGAAGACGTGCCCGAAGTGCCAGAGCGAGCACCTGTACTATCTCGGCGCAGGCTCGCAGCAGGGTGAAGAGCGGCTGCAGGAGCTGTTTCCGGCCGCGCGCATCGGACGCATGGATCGGGACACGGTGCGCTCACGCGGCGACATGGAGCGGCTGCTGGGGCGGCTGCATTCGGGGGAGATCAACCTGCTGGTGGGCACGCAGATGATCGCCAAAGGGCACGACATCCACGGAGTCACGCTGGTCGGTGTCGTGGGCGCTGATTTCGCGCTGGGGTTGCCGGACTTTCGTTCTGCGGAGCGTGTCTTCCAACTGATCACGCAGGTAAGCGGCCGCGCGGGCCGCGGTGATCTGCCCGGACGCGTGCTGGTGCAAACCTATCAGCCCGACCACTATGTGAACCAGTTCGCGCGCGGACACGACTACACCGGTTTTGCAGCGCGAGAGATGTACTTTCGCCGCGCCATGCGTTATCCGCCGCTGAGCGTGCTGGCGAATGTGATCGTGCAGGGTGAGGCGCTCGAAGAGGTGCTCGGCATCGCGACGAAGCTGGGTCGCTGGCTGGCAAAGCAGAAGCCGGAGGGCGTGCGCGTGCTGGGTCCTGCGCCTGCGCCGAACGCGAAGCTGAAGCGTATCTATCGCTACCACCTGGTGCTGAAGGCGGAGCGGCGCGAGCAGTTGAGCGCGGCGCTGCGGGCGTTGCTCGCGTGTGTGGATACAGAGCAGATTCCGCGGCGTTCGGTGGTCATCGACGTAGACCCTGTGCACCTGATGTGAGTGTGGGGTTCAACGTTTGCCCCTAACGCAGAAGCACCCGTTCCAGAGTCTGGAACGGGGCGTCGATGGAAGTCACGAAGGCAGTCAGAAGATGGTTCAGTCGAGCAGGTGGAGATCCTTGCCGGGCTTGAATCGCACCGCTTTGCCGGGCGTGATGGTCACCTCGGCGCCGGTGCGAGGGTTGCGTCCAACCCCGGTCTTGCGGGGTTTCACGGTGAACACGCCGAAGCCGCGCAGCTCGATGCGGTCGCTCGCTGTGAGCGCCCCTTTCATGGCCTCGAAGATGGCGTCGACGGCAGACTCTGCCTTGGTGCGCGGCAGCCCTGTGCGTTCGACGACCCGTTGAATGAGATCCTGCTTAATCAATGAGGATGCCTTCCTTGCAGAGGAGTAGGAGCGTGTGGCGTTGAGGGTTGTCGTCTTTGGAAACGGCCGCACCCGGCAACGTTCTTCAGCGGGCGGTATGGCTTGCTCTAGATGGTAGAAAGCGGCCTGCGGATTGTCAATCGTCGAGGACGATATAGGTTGATGATAGCACCGGAGTTACCCCCGATTCCCGCAAGCACAGCAGTTTAGGATACGCTCGTAGTCAGAACTCAACCGGAAAGGGCCGCAGCACGGATGGCAACACGCCGTGCGCCGGGGTAGAAGCAGCGACGATGTCCATCAAGAGCGACGCCTGGATTCGCAAACAGGCGCTGGAACACAAGATGATCGAGCCGTTCAGCGAGAAGCAGGTCCGCGAGGGCGTGATCTCCTATGGCCTGTCCTCCTACGGCTACGACCTCCGCGTGTCGAACGAGTTCAAGATCTTTACCAACGTCAACAGCGCCATCATTGACCCGAAGAACTTCGATGAGCGCTCGTTCGTGTCGCTTGAAGCGGACACCATTATCGTTCCGCCGAACTCGTTTGCACTGGCGCGTTCAATTGAATACTTCCGTATTCCGCGCGATGTGCTTACAATTTGCGTGGGCAAGAGCACCTATGCCCGTTGCGGGATTATCGTCAACGTGACGCCGTTCGAGCCGGAATGGGAGGGCTACGTCACGCTCGAGATATCCAACACGACCCCCCTGCCGGCGCGCATCTATGCGAACGAGGGGCTCTGCCAGATACTCTTCTTCCAGGGCGATGAGCCCTGCGAGGTCAGCTACGCGGACCGCAAGGGAAAGTATCAGAACCAGCAGGGAATCGTGCTGCCGAAGCTGTAGAAGCAGTCTCTCCCGAAGTAGCAGAGAGTCAAGAAGCATCCATTGGCAGTCAACATAGTTCGTACCGACACGAGGAGTGCGACGGTGACGCAAGGCTCGAGAGCGCGCGTGGGTGTGGTTGCGGCAGACCCCCTGCGGTCGATTGGTCTGCTCGCGATTCTGGAAGAGACCGTGGGCGTGGACGCGGTGCCGCTGGAGATGGCGGAGGGCCATGAGGTTCCGGGTCTGGGCAATCCGGCCACCGATGCGCCGCCCATCTATGACGCGCTGTTCCTCGATATCCGGATGCCGCTCGATGTGCTCGGCGAGATGGTGGGCCGCATCCGGCGCGAACATACCGGCATCAAGATCGTGGTGATGGGCGCGGAGATCGACCCTGAGTATGTGCAGTCGGTGATCGGCGCGGGGGCCAAGGGCTACCTGGCGGAGACAGCGACCGAAGGCGAGATCCGCATGGCGATGGACGTGGTGCTGGATGGGTCGATCTGGGCCCCGCGCAAGGTGCTGGCACGTTTGATCGACGCGGGGGGCGTGGCCTTCGGCGGCTCGGTGGCAGCGTCGGACTCGGTGGTTGGCGTGATGACGCCGCGCGAGCTGGAGGTGCTGCACCTGCTGATGGATGGCCGCACCAATCGCGATATCGCATCGGCCATGGGCATCGACGAGGTAACGGTGAAGGCGCATCTGGGCCGGATGTTGCGCAAGACGCGCTCGTCCAACCGCGTGGAGCTGACGCTGCGGGCCATTGAAGAGCGCGCCAGCCGCCTGCAGCCGGCACGCATCCGCACCCAGGCCTGACCTCGGGATAGCGTCGAAGGTATACAACCCTCGGTACTCTTGTTAAATGCGACCCGGTAGCCGACACTAGCTTCAGTACAGACCTGGGAGAAGCGGGGTTGTGAGCGGTAACTGGTGACAGTTGCCTCTTCACAACCCCCATTTTTTTTGATGTCGCTTGTTCCGGTGCAACCCGCAACCACCCTTTCCCATCACACCATAGGCAAGCGGATAGGGCATCACCCTGCGCCGCTGACTACAAGAGTGTGAAAGGTTACACGAATGAAAAAGTTGATTGGAATCCTCGGTGTACTCGCGATGTCCGCTACAGCCATGACCGCCACTGCCGGCGCACAGGACGCAAAGCTCACGGAGCGCCTGGACAATGCCAGCGCCGCGATGACTGCGATCATGCAGACGCCGGACAAGGGCATTCCGCAGTCGATCCTCGCCGGCGCACACTGCGTCGTGGTGGTTCCTGCCTACAAGAAGGCGGCCTTTGTGGTCGGCGCGCAGTATGGACAGGGTGTGGCCACATGCCGCACCGGCCATGGCTGGTCCGCTCCGGTCTTCGTGCAGCTCACCGGCGGCAGCTTCGGCTTCCAGATCGGCGGCCAGTCTACGGACCTCGTCCTGCTGGCGATGAACGAGCACGGCATGGAAGACATGCTGCACAACAAGTTCAAGCTCGGCGCGGATGCCTCTGTCGCAGCCGGTCCGGTGGGCCGCAACGCCGCCGCTGACACCGACATCTCCATGCACGCGGAGTTCCTCACCTACTCGCGCGCTCGCGGCATCTTCGCCGGCATCGACCTCAGCGGAACGGTGCTCTCGCAGAACGCCG
>JAJZFE010000511.1 GCA_021798655.1 Acidobacteriota bacterium
ACCACCTCCCGCTCCCCGCGCTCCACCGTCGGCACTATCACCGAGATCTACGACTACCTCCGTCTGCTCTACGCCAGCGTCGGACAGCCGCACTGCCCCAACTGCCACCGCCCCATCGCCCGCCAGACCGCCGACCAGATCGTCGCGCAGATCGTCGCCCAGGCCAACGCCCGCCACGCCGCCGGCCAGCAGCAGGAGCGCATCACCGTCCTCGCTCCCGTCGTCCGCGGCCGCAAAGGCGAGTTCCGCGAAGAGATCGAAGCCCTCGACAAAAAGGGTTACCGCCTACGCATCGACGGCGAGATCACCGAGGTCGAAGAGGGGATGCGCCTCGAAAAGCGCAAGAACCACACCCTCGAAGCCGTCGTCGATCGCATCATCCTCAAGCCTCTCGTCGTAGCAGATGCCGAAGGCGTCCCGCCCTCCGCGCAGGAGTTCGACACCCGCCGTCTCGCCACCGCCGTCACCACCGCGCTCCAACTCGCCAGCGGACTCGTGCTCATCGGCCAGCAGCCCCCTGGCGGCGCGTACGCCGAGACCCTCTACAGCTCGTCGATGGCCTGCCCCGACTGCGGCATCAACGTCCCCAGGCTCGAACCCCGCAGCTTCAGCTTCAACTCCACCTACGGCGCATGCCCCGAGTGCCACGGCCTCGGCAGCATCTACGACTTCGACCCCGCCAAGACCATCACCGACTGGTCCAAGCCCCTGCTCGACGGCGCCATGGGACCCGGCTCGTCCTCGCAATATCTGCTCAAGCTCATCAAGCTCGCCGCAGACAAGTACGGCATCAACCTCAAGCAGCCCTTCAGCGCCCTCACCCGCGCCCACCAGGACCTGCTGCTCTACGGCCCGCCGCGCAACGAGGTCGGTCGCACCGGCTTCCACGGCATCTTCAACTGGCTCCGCGACACCCTCGAAGACACCAAATCCGAAGGCTACCGCGAGTACATGATGCAGTACATGTCCGCCACCGTCTGCCCCAAATGCGACGGCAAACGCCTCCGCCCCGAGTCTTTGGCTGTGACGATCGCCATCACAACAGAGCAAGCAGGAAGCAGGAAGCAGGAACTGGGAAGCAGGAAGCAGCAAGCAGGAACTGGTGAGCAGGAGGCAGGATCGGACGGAAAGGAAGCAGCGCCTGCTTCCTACTTCCTGCTTCCTGCCTCCTCGCACCTCTCCATCGCCGACTTCACCGCGCTCTCGCTCGAACGCGCCCTGACCGGCGCACGCTCCATGCACTTCACCGGACGCGACCGCATCATCGCCGACCGGCTGCAGCGCGAGATCGTCGAGCGCCTTGAATTCCTCAACGCTGTCGGCCTCGGCTACCTCTCGCTCTCACGCTCCGCCGCTACGCTCTCCGGCGGCGAGGGCCAGCGCATTCGCCTCGCCACCCAAATCGGAAGTAGACTACGCGGCGTCCTCTACGTCCTCGACGAGCCCAGCATCGGTCTCCACCAGCGCGACAACCAGCGCCTCATCGCCTCACTCTCCGACCTCCGCGACCTCGGCAACACCGTCCTCGTCGTCGAGCACGACGAAGACACCATGCGCGCCGCCGACTACCTCATCGACCTCGGCCCCGGCGCCGGCAAGAACGGCGGCATCGTCATGGCCTCCGGCACACCCGCCGAGGTCATGGCCAACCCCGACTCCGTCACCGGCCAGTACCTCTCCGGCCGCATCGACATCGTCACGCGTCCCACGCCGGACAAAGCGCCCCGCCCGCTCACCGGCAACTGGCTCTCCGTGCAGGACGCCACCTCGCACAACCTGCAGAACGTCACCGCCCACTTCCCGCTCGGCGTCATGACCGTCGTCTCCGGCGTCTCCGGCTCCGGCAAATCCACCCTCGTCAACGACATCCTCTACCGCTCGCTCGCCAAGGAACTCTACGGCTCCCGCGAAGACCCCGGCGCGCACAAGGCCATCCACGGCGCGGACCAGCTCGACAAAGTCATCCAGATCGACCAGTCGCCCATCGGCCGCACCCCGCGCTCCAACCCCGCCACCTACACCGGCGTCTTCACGCAGATCCGCGACCTCTTCGCCATGCTCCCCGAATCCCGCGAGCGCGGCTACAAGCCCGGCCGCTTCTCCTTCAACGTGCAGGGCGGGCGCTGCGAGGCCTGCTCCGGCGACGGCCAGCGCCGCATCGAGATGAACTTCCTGCCCGATGTCTACGTGCTCTGCGAGGTCTGCAACGGCCGCCGCTACAACACCGAGACGCTCAGCGTAAAGTTCAACGGCTACTCCATCGCCGACATCCTCGACCTGCCCATCGAAGACGCCGTCCCCGTGCTCAAAGACATCCCCGCCGTCCATCAGAAGCTGCAGACGCTCGTCGATGTCGGCCTCGGCTACATCCATCTCGGCCAGTCCGCCACCACGCTCTCCGGCGGCGAGGCCCAGCGCATGAAGCTCGCCCGCGAGCTCTCCAAACGCCAGACCGGCCGCACGCTCTACCTGCTCGATGAGCCCACCACCGGCCTGCACTTCGACGATGTTCGCAAGCTCCTCGAAGTCCTCCACCGCCTCACCGACCTCGGCAACACCGTCATCATCATCGAGCACAACCTCGACATCATCCGCAACGCCGACTACCTCATCGACATGGGTCCCGAGGGCGGCGAAGGCGGCGGCACCATCGTCGCGCAGGGCCCGCCCGAACTCGTCGCCCACGCGCCCAACTCGCACACCGGCCACTTCCTCGCCCGCTACTACGAAGGCGCAGGCACGCTCACCGCCGCACAGCACCTGCCTCCCGTGCACCTCCCCGACCTCGAAAAGAAGGCCCCCAAACCGAAGTTCATCAAACCCGAGAAGAAAAAAGGCGTCCCCACCGCCTCCACGCTCAAGCCCCAGACCGCCAACGAAAAGCCAGCAAAGAAACCCACCCGAACTCCCCAATAAAATAGCCGTGCGCGCACGCCTCCACCTTCTGCCCCTATATGAGCGACCTTCCCTCCGCCGAATCTCTCGACCCGCAGCCGCTGGATATCCAGCACGACACCGATCCCGAGTCGGACCACGGCCTCGCGCGCCGCATTCCGCATCTCGGCCACGCGATCCTCTTCTTCTCCCTCGCCGTCTTCTGCCTCATCTTCTCGCTCGGCGTCGTCTACGGAGCCGCGCAGCATCACTACGGTGCCGCCAGCCACTTTGACAGCCAGGCCACCCTGCTCGCGCACCCCGGCCTGGCCCTCATCGCACAGGCCCTCGCCTACCTCGCCACGCTCGGCATCTCGCTCTGGCTCTTTCCCCGCCTCTGGAACCGCAGCTTCTTCGCCGGCGTCCACTGGAACGGCGCTGCCGCCCGCCGTTACTGGAAGCAGATCGTCCTGCTCGCCATCCTCGCCAGCATCGCCGCACAGCTCGCGCAGAACTTCGTCGCCAGCAAAGACAACGCGCCCATCGACGACCTGCTCAGCAACGCGCACCTCATTGGCTACATGGCTCTCTTCGCCATCTTCCTCGGCCCGTTCATGGAGGAACTCGCCTTCCGCGGCTTCCTGCTGCCCGCCATCGCCACGGCCTACGACTGGCTCTCGCTCGAACGCTCCCCCGCCGCGCTCGACCGCTGGCAACGCTCCACCGCGCACACCGCACCGGCGCTCGTCTTCTCGGCCATCGTCTCCAGCGTGCCCTTCGCTCTGCTGCACGCCGCCCAGATCGGCTACGCCTGGGGCGTTGTCGGCATCCTATACCTTGTCAGCCTGACGCTGAGCCTGGTCCGCATCCGCACCAAATCGCTTGCCTGCTCCACCCTGATGCACGCTGTTTACAACTCCTTCATCTTCGTCCTCCTCTTCGTGTCCACCAGCGGCTTCCGTCACCTCGAAAAGATTGGACACACGCCCTAGCAAGGTGTATTTTCGTAAGCATTCGCACTCAGCTAAACAGGGATCACGACGATGCACAATCATCCGAAGTGCCCGCACTGCGATTCAATGGAAACAGTGCGTTCCCACCGCCGGCTCGCTGAGCGTCTTCTGCTGGTACTCCGTCCCTACCGTTGCGACTACTGTGGTCTTCGATTTGTCACTTTTGGTCTGCCTGGTTCTCACAAACAAACTCCCGCAAGCCGCCAGGTCGAGTAACCCACTCGACTGGCTGGCAAGCTGGACAATCCTTCCTCTACACTGAGTAGGAGATGATTCCTACCCTTGAATGGACGCCTGCGGGCGTCAGCTTCCTAGACCAGACCAAACTCCCCCTCGAAGAGACCTACGTTCTCGCCACGGACTACCTCCAGGTAGCCACCGTCATCCGCGACATGATCGTCCGCGGAGCCCCCGCCATCGGCGTCTCGGCCGCCATGGGCGTTTCGCTGGGAATAGCCCGCTCCACGGCCACCGACCTCCCCACCCTCTCCGCCGAAGTCGACCTCATCTGCCGCACCCTCGCCGAGACCCGCCCCACTGCGGTCAATCTCTTCTGGGGCATCGCCCAGGTCCGCGACCTCTACACGCAACTCGCCGCCGCCAACACGCCCATCGCGCAGATCAAATCCGAGGTCGTCGCCCTCTCGCAACGCCTCTACGACGAGGACATCGCGCAGTGCAGGACCCTCGGCGCCAACGGCGCTGCCCTGCTGCCCAAACAAGGCACCGTGCTCACGCACTGCAACGCCGGCGCTCTCGCCACCTGCGGCTACGGCACCGCACTCGGCGTCATCCGCGCCGCCGTCGAAGCCGGCCACCACATCGACGTCCTCGCCGACGAGACCCGCCCCTACCTGCAGGGCGCGCGACTCACCGCCTGGGAGCTGATGAAGGACAACATCCCCACCACCGTCCTCTGCGACAACATGGCCGGCCACCTCATGAGCAAGGGCCGCATCCAGGCCGTCATCGTCGGTGCCGACCGCATCGCCGCCAACGGCGATGCCGCCAACAAGATCGGCACCTACTCCGTCTCCATCCTCGCCAAAGAGCACGGCATCCCCTTCTACGTCGCCGCGCCCTTCAACACCATCGACATGGAGACCGCCCACGGCGACGACATCCCCATCGAGCAGCGCAGCCCCCGCGAGGTCACGCACTCCAACGGCAAGCAGATGACCCCCGACGGCGTCGGCATCGAAAATCCCGCGTTCGATGTCACCCCGGCAAAGTACATCACCGCCATCATCACTGAACGCGGCGTCCTCCGCGCCCCCTTCACCGAGTCCATTGCCGCCATGTCTAAACTCTAGCGTCCAAACTCTAACCTAACTCCTCCGCTTGCGAAGCGACTGACGTTGTCCTTCCGTCCCGCAGTCTGCGTCTGTCGCCTCGCGGCACTTCACCTGGTGCGGCTGAGTCTGAGGTGCCCAGAACATTTTCCTTTCGCACGGCGCGCTTCTCCGGTACATTGACCTCAATCTTCGCAATCAGATTGAAGGAGTTCCTATGGATCAGCAAGAGGCACAACGACAAGCCATTCACATGATGATGGCCATCTTCCCCGTCATCGCCGTCTTCGTCGTCATCGGCCTGGTTCTCTACATCATTCCGTTGTGGCGCATCTGCACGCGTGCCGGCCTCGCCGGCCCCCTTTCTCTCATTGCCCTGATCCCTGGTGTAGGGCGTCTCGTCGTGCTTTACCTTATCGCTTTTATGGAGTGGAAGGTCGTTCCCGCGCCGACCGCCTCGCCGTACTACCCGTCCAGCTATCCCCCACCGCCGCCGCCTGCCTACCAGACTCCGCCGCAGGCATAGCCCTGGCATCCACACCCGATGGGAGCGTCTCTGTTAACATCGAAGTCTAGACAACGATCC
>JAJZFE010000006.1 GCA_021798655.1 Acidobacteriota bacterium
CCGGCTGGAGATGCACGAGTCCATCCAGCAACCCGGCGCCGTCCACGAGCCCGTCGGCAAGCATCTGCACAGTGAGATCTGGTGCGTGAAGGAAGGCGTCTGCGAGCTGATGACCAACGGCGTCATCCGCACCATGCGCGCCGGCGATGTCGGCATCTGCTGCGCCGGCGACCTGCACTACGTCAAGAACGCCGGCGACACGCCCTGCACCTACTTCGTCATCACCGTCGGCCCACCGGAGCCATAGCCCCGCGCAAAAAAAGAACCCGCAGCCGAAGCTGCGAGTTTTCTTGGAAGATCCTCGAACCTGTAACCATCGGTTCTTATATCTTCAGATGAGCTTCGATACCGAACGGGTTGCCTTCGTGGCCGACTTCACCACACCGTTCGCCGCGTCCACCACATCTTCGAACTGGTCCTTGCTGGCCTCGATAAACCGCTCGGCCTCTTTGCCCAGCCGCTCTGCCTGGTCTTTCAGGTACTCGGCCGCGTCCTCCAGCGAGTCCCCCAGATCCTCAAAGTTCCGCTTCAGCTTCTTGCGCGTCGCCGCACCGGTCTGCGGAGCATACAGCAGCGCTATCGCGCCGCCAACCGCCGCGCCAATCCCAAGAGCCACCAACAAATGTTTGCTGCGCATATTTTTACCCTCCGTGCTTCTCTGCATAGGACTCATCTCAACCGCTTCAGGTTTCCTGATCTTCTAAAAAAACTCAGGCACGCTTCGCAGTCCTCAACCAGCCAGTTCCAACGCGCGCACAAACACCTTCGCAAACATCGGCCGGTTCAGCCGACCGGTATTCGTATTCCGCAGCGACGGGTGATAGCAGCCCAGCAGCCGCAGCCCGTTCGGCAGCACATACTCCGCGCCGTGCGAGAACGTGTACGCCGACCTCCGTTCAATCACTCCCAGCGCAAGCTGATGCGCCAGAAAGCCGTCCCACGCAATCTTGCCCAGGCACACCACCACGCGCACCTTCTTCAGCGCGGCGATCTCCGCCGTCAGGTGCGGCGCGCAGTTGCGAACCTCCTGCGGCGTCGGCTTGTCGCCTGGCGGCGCGCAGCGTACCACCGACGAGATCCACAGCCGCCGCAGCTTCAGCCCGTCGTCGCGGCTCACCGCGCGCGGCTTGCTCGCCAGCCCCAGCTCATGCAGCACGTCGTACATGAAGTCGCCCGACGCATCGCCCGTGAACGGCCTCCCCGTCCGATTGGCGCCATGCGCTCCCGGCGCCAGTCCCAGCACATGAATCCGCGCATTCGCATCGCCAAAGCCCGGCACCGGCCTGGCCCAATACTCCTGCTCGCGATAACGCTTTATCTTCACCGCGCCGATCCGCTCGCCATAGATGCGAAGCCGTTCGCAGCGCGTGCAGGCCGCGATCTCCTGCCGCACCTGATGCAGCACGGTGAGCGATCCCTCTGGTTGTCGTCGCGTCGTCAAGCCTGGGCTTCCTTGATCTTCGCCGCCGGAATCGGCATCCTGTCCTCTGTGAACACGGCATCATGCGCCACCGAGCACGCCATCGCCGCACGAAAGCCGCAGAAGACATCCGCGAAGATCGCATTCTCCCCGCGCACCGCGCCGATGAACGAACGCACCGCAGCCAGTGTTGGGTCCTCAGTCGTAGCCGTCACAACCTTCTCTCCCGAACCGCGATACGGCATCTCACCTTTGGTCGAGTACGACGCGCCCGTCACCACGCCGCGCTCCACCACCGTCTTGCTGTCAGCCTTATCCGCACTCGGCGCGTTAGACCTGCCCTTCTCGAAGTAGAAGTACGCGTCCTCAATCGTGATCTGCACGCTGCCGCCCGTGCCATAGATCCAGAACTCGCAGCCCTGCTTCGCATTGTCCGTCAACGATGAAAACACCAGCCTGCGCCCCTGCGAGTAGCTGAACACCGACTGTACGTTGTCGCCCACCGTGCGCCCGTCATGATACCGACAGATGCTGTTAGTCCCGATCACGCTGCTCGGCTGCTCGCCAAAGACCCAGTTCGCCATATCAATGTGGTGCGAACCCAGCTCCGTGCCCAGCCCACCGGATGTCTCTCGATAGAGTCGCCAGTTGATCAGGTGTTCCAGCTTGCCATCTGCGTCCGGCGAAGGCACTGCGCGTCGCCAGTCGCCGTTGCGATGCCAGTACGCATAGCAGTGCGTCGGCGTACCGATATCGCCCGCATGGACGCGTCGCACCGCCTCCTGCGCCCAGCTCGCATACCGGTACTCGTGGCCAATCTGGAACAGCACCTTGTTGCGCGTCACCGCTTCCAGAATGTTGTGATTGTCCTCCACCGTAAAGCCCAGCGCCTTCTCGCCGTAGATCGGCTTGCCCGCATTCGCCGCAGCGATCACGTGCTCAGCATGGCAGCCCACCGGCGACGCGATCAGCACCGCATCAACGTCATTGCGCGAGAGCAGATCCTTGGGATCGGCCGTGTGCGGCACCTCACTGCCTACGATGCGATTCACCTGCTCATAGCGCGGCGGATAGATGTCGCAGATGGCCGCGACCGAGACGCCGGGCACGCGCAGAAACTGGCGCATGTCCTCCTGCCCGCGGCTGCCTGCGCCAAGGATGCCCAGGCGAACCGGCTTGATCGCCGGCGCAGCAGCGCGTGCGATGGTGGTGGAGGCGAGTGCGGCGGCGGAGGCGGATTGCAGAAAGCTGCGGCGGTCCATGCGTGTCCTTGGTCAGCGGTTAGCGAGAGCAGTGAGTGTGGTCGATGGGTTCATCCCAACGGTAGACAGTGCAACGCGCGTGATCCGCATTGCCGGAGACGATCAGTGCGCGCGAGTTCGCTGCATACGTCTTCAGCGTTGCCACGCTTTGCGCCGGAGCTTGAACAAATATCACATTCGACAGCGCATCACTCGCTGTCGCCGACGGATTCACAATACTCACCTGCACCATCCCCTCGATGGGCTGCAACGTGTGCGGGTTCATGATGTGGCAGTACAGGTGCCCGCCAATCGTGAAGTTCTTCTGGCTGCAGTCCGCACTCGACAGCGAGGTGTCACGCAGCGTGATCACCGAAAGCGTCCGCTGCGACGGCAACGGTCCGGGCACCACCACACGCCAGCCGGCCCGGTGCGGCGGCGCACCCAGCGCATACACCGTGCTGCTGCCCGCTGAAAGCATCGCCGCCGTCACATGATCGGCGCGCAGAATGCGGACCGCCGCATCGACAGCAAACCCTTTCCCGATTCCGCCGGGATCCAGCTCGACACCGGGCGCAGTGAACTCGACCGTGCGGCTGGCCGCATCAAGCTGCACCTTCTCCCAGCCCGTCACCGCGCGCAGCGCCGCAAGCTCGGCCTCTGACGGCACGCGTCCACTGTGCCGGAAGAAGCCCCAGGACTTCATCAGTCGCCCCACCGTGATATCGAACGCGCCATCGCTCACCGCGCTCCAGTGCTGCGACTGCTCCAGGAAGTCGAACATCTCCGGGTCCGTCGTCACGGGCCCGCTGCCGGCGTTCTGGTTGATGCGCGAAAGCTCGCTGGATTCGCGGTAGTTCGACAGCAGTTGCTCCACGCGATCCACCTCGTCGAAGACCTCCTGCGACACCGCGGCTGCCGACGACGCGCTCGCACTGTAGAGGTAGAGCGTAAACTCAGTGCCCATCGCAGGATGCGTCGTCGTATACATCTGCAGCGGCGACGCGGCCTTCGCACTCACGCCACAGAACAGCAACGCCACACACGCCATCGCGCAGAGCCCTCGCACCCTTCGTCCCGCACCGTCTGATCGCACTCGCCGCATCGCAGGCACCATGCTAAACGCGCGGAGGCCCTCGTGTCTTCCGCATGGCGGACGCCGCACCGCCGCACTCTGTTAGCGTTGTAGACAGGGATGAAACGCCTGCTCCAAATCGGAACGCTGCTGCTGTTGCTCGTCACCGTGCTCGCGCCGCTGCTGGAGTGCTTCGATCGCTGGGACAAGCCGGGCCTCGGCAACGACACCGAGTTCCCTGTCTTCGCGCTGGTGCTGGTGCTCTGCCTGCTGCTGCTCGTCATGCGGCTGGTCGCGCGCTCCGCGTTGCAGATGGACATGCAACTGCTCCCCGGCCTGTGGCGCGATGCCGATGCGGCCTGCGTCCCTCGCCAGCCCCTCAGCGCTGTCTTCGTGCCTCCGCCGCGATGCACGCTTCCCTACTCGCCACTCCGAATCTGATTTTCTGCAAAGACTGCCACGTACCGCAGCGGCGCTTCTGCGCGCGTCTGCATGGCTGGCCGCGTTGCTGCAACGACTGTACGCAGCGCCTGAAGTTCTTCGGAGAGTTGCATCATGGGTATGTCAAAGAAGCTGCGCGGCGTTCTGCTGCTCGCAGTGTTGTGTGTGTCTGCATGGATGAGTGGTTCCGCGCAGGCCAGCAGTAGCGGTTCCATTGCAGGCAGCGTGGTGAGCCCGGACGGCAATCCCATCTCCGCAGCAGTGCTAACACTGCATGGCATGGACGCTGCCGATACAACCGGCACCGCCGCCTCGGACGGCACGTTTCTGCTGCAGAACGTGCCCAGTGGAGGCTACACACTGCGCGTCGTCGCGCCCGGCTTCGCGGCCAACGAGACGCCGAACGTCCCCGTCGCCGTCGGCCGTGTAACCCGCATCAACGTGCGACTCACGCTGGCCAGCGATCAGCAGGCCGTCAGCGTCACCAGCGCGCAGACCTCCTTCGATCCCGAGCAGACCTCCTCCGTCGTCAACATCGATCGCGACCGCGTCGAAGAGCTGCCCATCCCCAGCCGCAACTACCTCACCTTCGTCCTGCTCTCGCCGCAAGTGATGGCTGCAAACCCTGCGTCGGCGCAGGGCCTGCCGCAGAGCAGCGGCGGCTTCAGCTTCGGCGGCCTCCGTCCCGGCAGCAACGCGGTCTACATCGACGGCGTCAACGACGACGACGCCTTCCGCGGTGGCAGTCGCACGCAGCTCTCGCCCGAAGCCATCAGCGACTTCCAGATCGTCAACCACGGCTTCGCGGCCGAATCCGGCGGCGGCTCTGGCGGCTCCATCGACGTGCAGACGCGGCGCGGCGTCAACCGGATTCACGGCGACGCATTCCTCTTCGTCCAGAACGGCGCGCTCAACGGCACACCACCGCTCGAACTCGCGCCGCGCAAACCCGACGAGAGCCGCCTGCGCGCGGGCCTCTCCGTCGGCGGTCAGATCGCGCACAGCCTCACCTACTACTACGTCGCCGCCGAGCAGGAGATGGCCCGCGGCGAAGACGCCAACGACCTGCCACCCGCAACCGTGGCCGCCATCAACAGCGCCGTCCGCAACTACGCATCGCTCAACGGGCTTCAACTGCAGAGCGGCTTCTTCCCCACTACCGACCAGGAGACCGAGGCCTCCGGCCGTCTTGACCGCGCACTCTCCGCCACCGAATCCGTGATGCTGCGCTACGCACTCACCAACGGCCGCAACGTGAACGACGCGTTCAACACCGACGATCTCACCGACCTCTCCGGCCGTGGCTCCTCGTTCGTCGACGACAACAGCCTGAACGGCACACTCACCTCCGTGCCGCGCAGCAACCTGCTCAACGCCGCAAGCTTTGAGCTGGCCCAGCGCCGCGTCGCCGACCGCACGCAGACCGCCAACACTCCCGGCTTCATCGTCACAGGGATCGCCAGCTTCGGCGCACCGTATCGCGGCAACGACCGCCACGTTGAAACCCAGGCAGAGATCTCCGACGCAATCACGGTGCAGCAGCACAAGCATCTGCTGCGCTTCGGCGGACGCTTCGA
>JAJZFE010000120.1 GCA_021798655.1 Acidobacteriota bacterium
AGACGCCACCTCTTCAGGCGTCTGCACCGGCATCTCCGCGGAAGCAACTCTGGGCGGCATAGCCAAAAGAGTAGCATCCCTGAAGGCAGGTGCCAGGTTCGAGGTTCCAGGTTCTAGACCCTGGACCCTGGAACCTGGAACCTAGAACCTCGAACCTAGCACCTAGAACCCGGCCGCAAAGTGAAAGCTCGTCACGCGCAGCCCCTCGCGGAAGTAAAACGCGTGCGCCTCCTGCCGATGCGTTCCGCTGTCCAGCGAGAACGTCGCGCACCCACGCTCCCGCGCATACGCCATCAGCCAATCGAGCATCGCCTTGCCATGCCCCTGCGACCGCGCCGCCGCCGCCGTCACCAGGTCATCCACATACAGCGTCAGCCCGCTCGCCAGCATGTGCTGCACGCGAAAGCCCGCCACCGTCACCACCGCGCCATCGTGCTCCAGCATCGCCAGCAGAAATCCCTCGCCGCGCTGCTGCTCCACGCGCTCCACGAACTCGGCTTCGCTCTGCAGCTGCGGCCGCAGCTCGCGCATCACCGCAAAGCATCGCGCAATCTCAACCGCGTTCGTAGCCAATCGAACCAAGCCGCCCCCCCACTTCCTGCTTCCTGCTTCCTGCCCGAACCTACCAGCCCTGCGCCGCGCGCAGATGCGTAATGTGCGCCACGTGATGACGGCAGTGCCACGCATACAGCAGCGTCGCCTGCTCAATCGTCGCCGGCCCGCGCTCCGCATGTTTGAACGTCCGTTGCCACTGCGCCTCATCCATCCCCTGCAGCATCATCACCCAGCGCGCGTGCAGGCTCTCGATCAGCTCCATCGACCACTCCGTCGGCGCCGCCGCGTCGGGCAGCGTCGCAAACGCCTTCTCGTCATAGCCCGCCACTACCGGCACATCCTCGGTCAGCGCGCGCCGCACCCGGTGGAACGCCGTCATGTGCGAGTCCGCCAGATGGTGCACCACCTGCCGCACGGTCCATCCGCCCTCGCGATACGGCGTGTTCTCCTGGTCTGTATCCAGACCGCGCAACGCCTCGCGCAACAGGCTCGGAGTCTCTGCCAGCACCGCGCAGGCGTGGGCCCGAGCCTCCGACGTAATCGTCGCCGTAGGCGCGTACCGGCCGATTGGATATCGCGGATCTTGATGTTGTGGTTCTTGCGTCTCAAGCACGGGCTTCGGTTTCCTCTCGGAGCAGGCATCGTTCTTCCACACGCGGCCGGCATCCCGCCGCGCTGCGCTCTGCTCTGCTGCCACGATTGTAGCCGAGCCTCCCGATGTCTCCCGATGAACCGCACCGAACCTCCCCTCGGCTCGCTTCGTCCCTGCAAGATCTCCGCTGCGCCTGCTACTCTCGTTCGTGTGAGGCTCCTTCCTACTCGTCGTCGCGCTGCCGCCGCGCCCTTCGCTGCACTCGCACTCGTCCTTGCCTGCTGCGGATGCACACGCAATAGCACGAGCGCCTCGGCCCCTGCCGCCACGCCCGCCACCACGCCCACCACCGCGCAGCACCTCGGCTTCGACCGCAACGACTATCCCGGCGACGCCGCCATGGCCGTGCTCCACCGCACCTTCGCCTTCACCGGCTACTGGCTCACCCCGCCGCCCGAAGCCGCCACCAACACCTGGACCGGCAAGCGCAGCCTGCTCCTTCGCCAGGGCTGGGGCTTCCTGGTCCTCGCCAACGGCCGGCTCGACAAGGAGATCCTCGCCGCGCAGCGATCCCACACCACGCCCGAAGCCCTCGCCCGCAAGGACGCCGCCGTCGCCGTCGCTGCCGCGAAGAAAGAAGACTTCCCGCCCCACGCGATCCTCTTCCTCGATCAGGAGGAAGGTGGCCGCCTGCTCCCCGAACAGGCCGCCTACCTGCTCGCCTGGACCGAAGCCGTCGCCGCCACCGGCTACCTCCCCGGCGTCTACGCCAGCGGCCAGCCCGTACCCGACGACCCCTCCGTCTCTGGCAAACCATCCACCATCACCACACTCGACGACATCCGCCAGCAGGTCGCCGCCAGACACCTCCACCCCATCGCTCTCTTCGACGCGCAGGACGCCTGCCCACCCGCACCCGGCTGCACGCTCCACGCCGCGCCGCTCAGCCACAGCGGTGAGATCGTCCTCAACAGCAGCGGCGACCTCGTCGCCTGGCAGTACGCGCAGTCCCCCCGCCGCCCCGAGATCACCCAGGCCTGCGCGGACACCTACTCCGCCGACGGCAACTGCTACGCCCCCGGCTTCCCCGACCTCTTCCTCGACCTCGACACCGCCGCCACCGACGACCCCTCCCACGCCCGCTGACGCCCAAAGCATTCAGGCGTACACTATCCGCACATGGCGAGCGCGACCCAAATCCCGGTCTCCGAGTACCTTGAATCCACCTACCACCCCGACTGCGAATACATCGACGGCGAGGTGCAGGAGCGCAACGTGGGCAAATGGTTGCACGCCAGAGTGCAATACCTCTTAGCGGCGTGGTTTAGCCGTCACGAGATCATCTGGAACATCATGGCGAGCACCGAACAGCGACTTCAAGTCTCGCCCACACGCGTCCGCGTCCCCGACCTCGTCGTCCTGCGCCCCGGCCCGCAGCCCGACGTGCTCACGGATCCACCGCTACTCGTCATCGAGATCCTCTCCCCCGACGACACATACTCCAGCCTGCAGCAGCGCTGCCAGGACTACCTCAGCATGGGCGTCGAAACCGTCTGGATCATCGACCCGCAGACGCGCAGCGGTCGCATGTGTGTCGCCAGCGGCTGGCTCGCCGCCGAACGCCTCGAAGTCGCCGGCACACCGATCCACGTGGAACTGGCGGAACTCTTCGCCCGCATCGAATCACCCTCCGGCGTCTAGCCACTATCGCGCGCAGTACAATCAACACAATGGCCGCTGCCGCGCACACGCCCTCCCCCGAACTCCTCGACCAGAAGCGTTACTTCTTCACGCACCTCGGCCTCTCCGAGCGTCTTCTCGAACGCTGCCTCGGCGAAGCTCTCTCCGCCGGCGGCGACTTCGCCGATCTCTACTTCGAATCCGTCACCTCTACCTCGCTCGGCATCGACGAAGGCATCGTCAAGACCGCCGCGCAGGGCATCAGCGTCGGCTGCGGCATCCGCGTCCTCTCCGGCGAGCGCACCGGCTTCGCCTACACCGACGACCTCTCCCCCGAAAGACTGCTCAAGGCTGCCCGCGTAGCCGCCCTCATCGCCAGCGGCCCGCAGACCCAGCGCGTTCAGGGCTTCAACACCCAGCCCAGCGCCCCCAGCCTCTACCCCATCACCGGCACCGACGCCGACATCGCCGCGAAGCTCAAACTGATCGAGCGCGCCGACTCCGCTGCACGCGCCTACGACCCGCGCATCACCCAGGTCCGCGCCTCCATCAACGACGAGCTGCGCCGCATCCTCATCGCCGCCTCCGACGGCACCTTCGCCAGCGACATCCAGCCGCTCGCGCGCCTCAACGTCTTCGTCATCGCTCGCGAAGCCAAAGGCGGAGATGCGGAGACCACCACCGCGCGCGGCACCTCCGGCGGCGGCGGTCGCGTTCCACTCAGCTTCTTCTCGCAGCCGGAAAAGTCTCCGGAGCACTTTGCCCGCGAGGCCGCACGCACCGCCATCCTCCAGCTCGGCGCCATCGCCGCCCCCGCCGGCGAGATGCCCGTCGTCCTCGGCCCCGGCTGGCCCGGCGTCCTGCTCCACGAAGCCGTCGGCCACGGCCTCGAAGCCGACTTCAACCGCAAGAAGACGTCTGCCTTCTCCGGCCTCATCGGCCAGCAGGTCGCCTCCAGCAAAGTCACCGTCGTCGACAACGGCCGCATGGAAGGCCGCCGCGGCTCGCTCAACATCGACGACGAGGGCAATCCCACGCAGGAGACCGTGCTCATCGAGAACGGCATCCTCCGCGGCTACCTCTCCGACAAGCTCTCCGCGCGCCTCATGAACATGCCCAACACCGGCTCCGGCCGCCGCGAAAGCTACTCCGCCATCCCCATGCCGCGCATGACCAACACCTACATGCTCGCCGGCGAAGACGACCCCGCCGACATCCTCCGCTCCGTCAAACGCGGCCTCTACGCCGTCAACTTCGGCGGCGGCCAGGTGGACATCACCAACGGCAAGTTCGTCTTCTCCGCCTCGGAGGCCTACCTCATCGAAGACGGCGTCATCACCGCGCCGGTCAAAGGCGCCACGCTCATCGGCAACGGCCCCGAAGCCCTCAAGCACGTCAGCATGGTCGGCAACGACCTCGCACTCGACGAAGGCATCGGCACCTGCGGCAAATCCGGCCAGTCCGTCCCCGTCGGCGTCGGCATGCCCACCATCAAACTCGACCGCATCACCGTCGGCGGCACGGGAAGATAATCGCCTGCCATCTCGTGCAGCCGCTGCGACAGCGTAGAATAGCACTAGAGTCCCTCCGCACGCTCAACCCCGCACCGAGAAAGGCCCCATGGCCATCAAAGCTGTCGTTACCCCGGAAAAGTTCTACGAGTGCGAAGTCAAACGCCGCCGCGTCCGTGCCAGCGGTTCCGGGTATGAGCCCTTCTGGAAGCTGAAGTCCCTGGTCGACGCTCTGCTCGACGGCGACACCGAGTTCCGCTGCAAGTCCTGCCACGGCCCGCTGAAGCTCCACCGCCGCCACACCGTCGGCACCCCGTCCTACCTGGAGCACAAGCTCAAAGTGGACTCCGAACACTGCGAGCACGGCGCACGCTTCCTCGACGCCGCCGACGGCCGCGCCCACCGCCAGTCCGCCACCCCCGTCGCTTAGGAAGACTCCGGGCGTACATAGACGCGGACCTCGTCACCCTGTACACTCCGGCCAAAGCATCCTCAATCTTTGGAAGGGGCCCTGTCTCTTCAGGGCAGCACTTTGCGCCAGCCAGTGACAACCGACTCCGCAACATCGCCGCGCCCGGCCGAGTTGGGCACAGCGCCGTCACTGCTACTCGACCTTATCCGGCTCACCGCCGCCGTCACAGTCGTGGTCGGCCATCTTTCGCAGGCCAGGTTCTCCACTGGCTGGCCCGACCTCACCAACTACGCCCTTAACGCGGTCACCGCGTTCTTCCTGCTCTCTGGCTTCGTCATCCGTTACGTGACTGTGCGGCGTCCCGCGTCGCTCGCGCAGTACCTCGCCGACCGCGCATCGCGCATCTACTCCGTACTTCTGCCTGCACTGCTTCTCTCGCTGCTGACGGACGTTGCGCTGACCCACTTCGCACCACCGCTCCATCTTCTCGCCACGACCTTCGCCAATCTCACCTTCACCGCCGAAAGTTGGCACAACGACGTGGCGTTTACCTCAAATGTCGCGATGTGGTCGCTGTGTTTCGAGTGTTTCTACTACGTTTTGTATGGCTTCTGCTTTTACACCAGCGGTAGGCGTCGATATTTGCTGCTGATCGTGTGTGCTGCGGCAGCAGGCCCCGAAGTGCTCGCACTTTTACCAGTTTGGTTAGCGGGTTGCCTCTTATTTCAAGGGTTTCTCTATGTCCGACAAAGGATATGGCTGCTTTGTGCTTTCGTAACAATCTTCGTCATCGCTGCCGTTGTCGTCGAGGTCTTCCCGGCTGCACGGCATGCGATTCTGGCATCTCGTTTGGCTTCGATCAACGCAGCGCATCGATTCAACTCATTCGCCGCTATTTCGCACTCCCGTATAACCTACTTGCTCCCGCACATCGGCCACGGCAGCCGCGTCTCGTTCAACGCCTATGGATGGGGCGTTATCCTC
>JAJZFE010000432.1 GCA_021798655.1 Acidobacteriota bacterium
CCTGGTACGTGATGCCATTGCCACCGGCAATCTGCAGCAGCGCATGAGCACCGACGTTGCCAGCCCTGACCTCTCGACGGCGGCACAGACGGTGAACGAGATTCTGGATACGATTCTCCATCACTTCGACCTGACCGTCACCTCCATCGAGGCCATGTCTTCCGGTTGCATCCCCGAGCCGTTTCAGGACGGCTTTCCCGGCGACTACGCGCGGGCACGATCGGCCTGCAACGGCTTTATCGACGTCATCAATCGTCGCAACACGCAGCTCAGCAAGATGACCTCCGCAGCCGCGCTGGGCGACCTGCACGTGCGCGCCGACCCTGCGCAGTTTACCGGGGCGAACCGTCGCCTCTTCGATGGCCTCAACGCCATGTTCGACGCATGGCTTGCTCCCGTCGCCGAAATGGATCGGGTACTCCAGGCGCTTTCCCAGATGGATCTGACGCAGCGCGTGAAAGGGCAGTACACCGGCGAGTATGACCGCATGGCAACGGCGCTGAACACGGTCTGTACCAACTTCGCCCGCGAGGTTCAGCAGATCAGCCATCACACGAGGGTCATTGCCTCTTCCTGCGCAGACCTCACGGCCACCACCAAAGAACTCGCCAGCGAGTCGGCCTTGACCAGCCGTATGGCTACCTCAGCCTCTGCATCCAGCAGGCAGCTATCCATCGGGCTCGCTGCGGCCAACTCCGACTCCACGGAGATGCTCGACTCCATCCGTGAGATCTCTCAGAGTGCGAGCAACGCAGCCAGTGTCGTAACCTCTGCCGTCACCTTGAATGAGAGCACAACGCAGAAGATCACTCACCTGGGACACTCGTCTGCGGAGATCGGCAAAGTCATCAAGGTCATCTCCGGCATTGCCAAGCAGACCAACCTGTTGGCCCTCAACGCGACCATCGAGGCAGCTCGCGCCGGAGATGCCGGAAAAGGCTTTGCTGTCGTCGCGAATGAGGTGAAGGAGCTGGCCAAAGGCACCGCCAAGGCCACCGAGGTCGTGAGTGAGAGCATCGCCGCCATTCAACGAGATACGACGGAAGGCATCGAAAGCATGTCGTCGATTGCAACGGTCACGAACCAGATTCGCGATATCTCCCAGAACATCGCAGCTGCCGTGGAGCAACAGGCCGCCACGACAAACGACATGGGCCGCCACCTCCTGCAAGCCTCCCAGACCGCTGCCGGCATCGCTGCCGATATGGAAGAACTGGTCCACGCCGCCAAAAGCACCACCACCAGCGCCATCCAGACCGATACTGCCATCGCTGAGCTGGACAAGACGCTCCATCAGCTCAAGTCGTTCGTAGCCCTGTTCAAGATACAGTGACAGCCACAGGGGGCAGAGCCCAAACTACGGCTGACTGGCCGTAACGACCACGGAGGCCGCGGGCGTTGTCACCGGAGACGCCCGCTCCACCAGGTGGACCAGCCGGTTGGGCAGCACGCCCAGCCCCAGCGTAGCCAGCGCCGTCGCCGCCAGCGCCAGCGTCGCCGGAACTGTAAGCTTGCGCGCAGGCACGTAGCTCACGCTGTCGGTCAGCGGCCGCGCGTACATCGCAGCCAGCAGCCGCAGGTAGTAGAAGCACGCAACGCCCGAGTTCAGCAGGCCGATGATGGCCAGCGTAACGTGCCCGTTGTGCACCGCCCCAGCAAAGACGTAGAACTTGCCAAAGAAGCCGCCTGTGAAGGGAATACCGATCAGCGAAAGCAGAAAGAAGCCCAGCAGCGCCGAGAGGCCCGGCCGCTTCAGTGCGATACCGGTAAAGTCTTCGAGCGAGCGCACTCGCTCCGAGAAGCCCGAAAGCTGCGTCAGCACCAGGAACGCGCCCACGTTCATCGCCGCATACGCCGCCGTGTAGAACATCGCTCCAGCGACCGCGTCATGCTGCATCCCGGTGAACGCGACCAGCAGATAGCCAGCGTGCGCGATCGACGAGTACGCCAGCATCCGCTTCACATCATGCTGCCGCAGCGCACCCAGGTTGCCGATGCACATCGACGCCACAGCCAGTATCTCTACGATGAGTACCCAGTGATCGCGCAGCAGCGGCGTCCCGTTGAACAGGAATCGCAGCAGCACCGCGAACGCCGCGGCCTTCGGAGCCGTGGACATCAACCCGACCACCGGCGCCGGAGCACCCTGGTACACATCCGGCGTCCACACATGGAACGGCGCAGCGGACACCTTGAAGCCCAGCCCGACGAGCACCATGCCCACGGCCAGATACGCCAGCAGCGGCGTCTTCACCATCGCCGCCGGCAACCCCGCAGCAATGGCTGCAATCGCCGTGGACCCGGTAGCACCATAGCAAAGCGCAATGCCATACAGAAAGAATGCCGTCGCAAAGCTGCCGGTAAGAAAGTATTTGATCGAAGACTCGGAAGCCGTCGCACGTCCCTTGCGGAAGCCCGCAAGAATATACGTCGAGATCGACGAGATCTCCAACCCGATGAACACCATCAGCAGCTCCACCGAGCTGGTCATGAACATCATGCCCGTCGCGCCGAAGAGCACCAGCGCAAAGTACTCGCCCGCGTGCGTGATCGGCGACTCGAAGTAGTCCAGCGAACCGAGCAGCGTCACCAGCACCACGCTGGCAATCAGCAGGTGGAAGAAGACGGAGAACGCGTCCACCTGGATCGAGCCATAGAAGCCGGTCAGCACACCGCTGGCGTTCACGATCTGAAGTTGATAGAACGCAGCGAGGCCCGCAGCAGCCGTACCCAGAATCGCCAGCCAGCCCAGCGGCTTTCGCGACTGCCCGGCAGGAATCACAGGCTCGAGCACCATCACCAGCACGCCGGTAATGGTCAGAATCACTTCAGGAAGCAGTGTCAGGAGGTTGGTAGACATTAGCGAGCCTCCTTCGTGACTGCAACGCTCAGAGTGGTTGGCTGGTACCCCGCCGCCGGCGCACCAAAGCCGTCAATCGCCTTCATCCACAGCGGTGACGCGAGGCCCATGATCAGGAACAGTGCCGCAAACGGCCACAACTCCAGATGCTCACGCGCACATAGATCCCAGCCGTTCACCTCGCTTGGCCGGTGCCCGATGCCGCCATAGAACACGCGTTGAATCATCCAGAGCATATAGCTGGCGCCAAAGATCACACCCGTTGTCGCGACGGCGGTCCACAACACATGATGCGCAATCACAGACTGCATCGTGCCGGAGAGAATCAGAAACTCGCCAATGAAACCGTTCAGCATGGGCAGACCGACAGCAGCCAGTGTCGTGATGACAAACATCGTCACCATCCACGGATGCCGAGCGGCCAGTCCGCCGTAGTCGCGCATCTCATAGCTACCGTAACGCTCGTACAGCAACCCGAGCAGCACAAACAACGCGGCTCCGACCAAGCTCTCGTTCAGGATCTGAAACACACCACCGTCGATCCCAGCGACAGTAAATGTAAAGATGCCCAGCACCACGAAGGAAGCGTGCGCCAGCGTTGAAAACGCAGCCAGCTTCTTCAGGTCCGTCTTGATCAGTGCGATCAGAGAGCCATACGCAATCCCAATCGCGCCCAGCGCAATCAGCAGCGGTGCCACGGCGTGCGACTGCTCCGGAAAGATGCCGAAGCTGAAGCGCAGTATCGAGTAGAGCCCCAGCTTGCCCGCGAGCACCATCACCGCAGCGGTCGGTGCCTCGGAGACAGCCTCCTGAAGCCACCCGTGCAGCGGAAACACTGGTACCTTCACCGCAAACGCCGTCAGAAACGCCAGCGAGCACAACAGGAGTGCCTTCGGGCTGGCCGCGATGCTGTGGCTCAACGCCATCGCGTGCAGCGCGGGCAGGTCGAATGTCCCCGTCTTCGCATACAGCCACACCATCGCGACCAGCAGCACCGCGGAAGGAATGAAGGCGTACAGGAAGAACTTGATCGCAGCACGGCGACGGTTCTCGGTGCGTCCGAACGTCGCGATCAGCAGCGTCATCGGCACCAGTGAGAGCTCCCAGAACCCGTAGTAGAGGAAGAGGTCGAGCGCGACGAAGATGCCCAGCATCGCCACCTGCTGCAGCAGAAACAGCGTGTAAAAGAGCTTGCTGCGCGACTGGATCGTGTTCCACGAGGCCAGCACGCCAATCGGTGCCAGGAACCCCGCCAGCACAATCAGCCACATCGAAAGCCCGTCCACACCCAGGTGATAGCGAATCGCGGGCGACGTTATCCATCTCACGTTCTGTTCAAACTGAAAGCTGCCCGCAGCAGCCGAGTAGTTGTAGTGTGCAGGCAGATGCAGCGTCAGCAGCAAGGTCAGCAGCGTGACAACGAGTGCACCGATCGCGTGCAGTTTCTGCCCCTCGCGTTCCGGCAACAGGGCCAGCACTGCGGCGCCCACAAGCGGGGTCAGCAGGATGAGCGTCAGGATGGAGTGGTCGAAGTTCATCGGATGTTCGCGGTCTCTCTAGTGCAAAGGGTAGTGGCCGAAGAGTGCAACGGCAATCACAGCGGCAGCGCCCAGCGCCAGCCAGCCAGCATAGGAACGAATGTTTCCCGACTGCATCCGTCGGGTAAGGGAACTGAGTGCGCCCGTGCCGCCTGCCACCACTCCGGCAGAGCCCTGCACCAGGCCCACCTCGACCAGGCCATTGAGCAGCACCCGCGAGAACGCCAGCAACGGCGCGATGATGCCGCGTCCATAGATCTCATCCACGCAATACTTGTGCTCCAGCAGCCCATACACGGGCTTGAACTTCGCAGCCAGTTGCGACGACGTGCCCGGCCTGCGCACGTAGAGCGTGTATGCCACAAACAGGCCCAGCGCAAAGGCCAGCGTCGCGATCAGTGAAAGCACAATCGCCGTCGCGCTCGACCCACTCGCAACCGTCTCACGTCCCGCCGCAAAGACGGGATCGAGAAAGTGCTCAAACTCGTTGTGGCCGCCGAACGCCGTCGGCACTCCGACGATGCCGCCGATGACAGCCAACAGCGCAAGAAGCATCAGCGGAACGGTCATCACCAGCGGCGACTCATGCACCCCGTGGCCATGCCCCGCGTGCCCGGTCTCGTGTTCGGCCTCCAGCGTCAGGGTCGAGTTGTGGCTCGCATGGACCGCAGCGCCGTGATGATCCAGGCCCGCCTCCGCCACGTGCGACTCTCCAAAGAACGTCTTGAACCACAGCCGGAACATGTAGAAGCTCGTCAGAAAGGCCGTCAATACGCCAACGACCCACACCATCTTGCCCACCGCTGTGCCCGCCGTAAAGGCCTGGTACAGAATCTCGTCCTTCGAGAAGAATCCCGAAAGCCCCGGAAAGCCCGCAATCGCGAACACACCCGCGCTCATCGTCCAGAACGTGATGGGAATCCGCTTCCGCAGCGCGCCCATCTTGCGCATGTCCTGCTCGCCGCTCAGGGCATGGATCACCGAGCCCGCCGCCAGGAACAGCAGCGCCTTGAAGAACGCATGCGTCATCAGGTGGAACACGCCCGCCGAGTACGCGCCCACGCCGCACGCCATGAACATGTAGCCGAGCTGCGACACCGTCGAATACGCCAGCACGCGCTTGATATCGTTCTGCACCAGCCCGATCGTCGCTGCAAAGAAAGCCGTCGCCGCACCAATGCACGCCACCACCGCCAGCGCCGTCGGGGCCATGTTGAACAGCACATGGCAGCGAGCCACCATGTACACACCCGCCGTCACCATCGTCGCTGCGTGGATCAGCGCGGACACCGGCGTCGGGCCTTCCATCGCATCGGGCAGCCACACATACAGCG
>JAJZFE010000332.1 GCA_021798655.1 Acidobacteriota bacterium
GCGCGGGCCACGCTGCTGTTTGCCACCGCCGCCACCGCCACCGCCCTTGCGTTTGAATCCGCCGGCGTTGTTGCCTGGCTGATGGGAGTCACGGTCGCGGTATCCGCCGCCGCTGAATCCTCCACCGCCACCTGAGGCGGTTACGTTGCCGGGGCTTTCGGGGGATCGTTGCCGGTCGCGGTCGCGGTCGCGGAATTTTTTCTTCCAGCGCTTGGTGGAGGGACCGTTGTTGTTCTGCTGGTTGGAGCTGGCGGGATTACCTTGGGAGCTGGACGCCTGCATGGACGGGATAGACGCGGGAGCGGCCTGCTCGCCCGAGGCCTGGCCTGCGGCTTGCGGAGCGGCGACATCTGAGCCTTTGTTTTTGCGTTTACGGCGGCGGCGCCGGCTGCTTTTGGACTGACCCATGCCGTGGGGCACGTTCTGCCCGGCAAACTCAGCGTCGTGATCCTGTTGGATCGATGGCGCCTGCTGACCCTGGTACTCGTGTACCTCGGGTGCGTTCTGTTCTGAACTCATGCTTCCACTTCCTATTGCATTCAATCGGCAATTAGCGGTTCATACCCACGCTGACACGGCCTGAAGCTCGCATGTAGTGCGTAGCACGAGCTAAATGGATGTTGCAGCGTCGGATAAACGGTATCAAGTTGTACTCGAACGGACGTTATATATGAGCGACGGGCTGAGGCAGCGGTTTATCCGACTACGTGCAGCACTGATCGCTGGGTTGCGGTCATTTCGTGGCTCTCTACCGGGTAGGGAAGAGTCCGACGGATGTGTCCGCTATCTACTGAGCTTGCTGCCACCAATTTTGATAGGTCAGCGTGTGCAACGTGCACGGCACCCACAGCCGGATCACGATACAGAACCAAAGGTACGCTGAATATGGAAACTTGGCAAGGACGATAACCGATTGGGGGAACAAATAGTGGTGTGTGGTGATAAAGCAAACAAGCCACCGTTGTGGGTGGCTTGTTTGCGAATGGCCAGTCACTGGCCTCCTGAAAGTGCTTCCGGAGGGAAGCTACACCCCTTGCTGACGACCGCATCATACGTGGATGCTTGGTTCTATCTGAGCGAGGGGCCAACATGGCATAGGTGGAAGATCCAACTATGCGACGCAAGTAATAGAGCAATTGGCATGCCAAACTCTGGTGGGGCTAAGTCCATTGTTTTTGATTATGGGGCGAATGGGATTAACTAAAAAGCGGAGACTGGGCTGGAGTGCTTCCATAATTTGGGAGGGAGTGGATGGAAGGGCAGGTTTGACCGTGTGCAGGAGCGGTCCTATAATCTGAGGTGTTCTGGCAGCCCCCTCCAACTCCCATCATTTTTCGTTGGCCGACATGGAGCGAAGGGGAATCTTGGTAGCAGCGTCTGATAAGGTCGCATCACTGGGTGGAGTGGACGCAGAGCAAGGCCAGACGGGCATGCGTGAGTGTGTCTGCGTCCTAAGTAACGAGCGAACCTTCGAAGGAGTACCTGAAATTTCATGAATCGCAATCTTGCTCTTGTGTGTGTCCTAGCGAGTGGTTTTACAACCCTTAGCAGCTTTGCGCAGGCTCCTGCCGCGCCTGCTGCACCAACCGCTCCAACGTCGGTGGCGCCTCAGGCGGTTGCTGCGAAGATTGCGTTGATTCATTTTGAGCAGACTGCAGCGGCAACGAATGAAGGCCAGCGCAGCTTGTTGGATTTGCAGACGAAGTATGAGCCGCGGCGGGCGAAGCTGGAAGCATTGGGGAGCGAGATTGAGACGCTGACGAAGCAGTTGCAGAGTGCGCCTGCGACGATGGCGGAGACGGAACGTGCTTCGCGGCAGCGTGCGATCGAGACGAAGCAGAAGCAATATCAGCGGGATGGCGAGGATGCCCAGGCTGCGTATGCGGCTGATTTGCAGGAAGCGATCTCGAAGATTGCGCGGAAGCTGGGTCCTGTCGTGGTTCAGTACGTTCAGCAGAATGGGTACACGATGTTGTTGGACAATACCGGTCAGCAGGGCGGGATGACGGTGTTGTGGACTTTGCCGGGCATTGATATCTCGGAAGCGATTGTAGCGGCCTATAACACTGTGTCTGGCGTTGCCGCGCCGGTGGTTTCGGCTCCTTCGGCGAGCCGTCCGAAGCCTACTGCGAAGCCAGCGGCGACGAAGTAGCTGGTGATATTACGAGCTGATATTTTCGATATGATTTAGAGGAATGGTTGAGTAAGAGCAGCGGGCTTTTTCCAGTGGTTCAGAAAAGTCTACTGGGCGGAGTTGCAAAGACGAAGTATCGAAATGAACGTTTTCTCAAGGAGTAATACAGATCGCATGAATCGCACTCTTGTACTTGTCACCGCCCTTAGCGCGGGATTAACGACCGTCGCCGGGGTGGCCCAGACTGCTGGACCCCAGGCACCTGCTGCTCCTGCACCACAGCCCGCCGCTGCACCGGTAGTGCCGCAGGCGATTCCGGCGAAGATTGCCCTGATTGCGTTTGAGCAGGCGGTTTTTGCGACGAACGAAGGTCAGCGCAGCGTGCAGGATGTGCAGAAGAAGTATGAGCCGAAGAAGGCGCAGATCGATACGCTGGCGCAGGAAGTGGACTCGCTGAAGAAGCAACTGCAGAGTGCACCGGCGACGTTGAGCGATGAAGAGCGCGCGGCGCGTTTGAAGTCGATTGACACGAAAGAGAAGCAGTTGAATCGCGATGCGGAAGATGCGCAGACTGCGTACAACGCCGACCTACAGGAAGCGTATGCGAAGCTGGCCCAGAAGGTAAGCACGTCGATGCGGACGTATGCAGCCCAAAATGGTTACACGCTGGTTCTGGACGTGAGCAATCAGCAGAGCGCGGTGATGTGGGCCCTGCCGAATACGGATGTGACGCAGGCGGTTGTGGATGCGTACAACGTATCTTCTGGCGTTGCGGCACCGGCACCGGCAGCACCTTCGGCGAGCCGTCCGCGTCCAGCGGCGAGCGCTCCGAAGCCGGCAGCGGCAGCCCCCAAGAAGTAGTACAACGAAGAACGGATCAACCGGTTTTCGTTGTGGATATGGCCTATCGAAAGGAGACCTCTGCGGAGGTCTCCTTTTTGTGTGTCTCGGGGCGGCTGTATTTGTGGAAAAAACTGTGGATTATGTCGACCAGATAACTGAATCCTGTGCAATTGGGAGCGAATTGCTGTGCGTGGCTGGTTGGAGAGGGTGCAGTAAGGTGTATGAATTGAGCAGGTTGTGAGCGACTATCGCACACGGTCTGGATTCTTGCGGTGGTGGCAGGGGAAGCGATTGGATTTGAACGGTTTCCACAGACGGAGATTACACGCAGGTTACAGATTGCGGTGGGGGCTGGGTATTTGGGAATGATTTGTTCCGGTGGCGGGTGAGTAAAACCGCGCTCACCGGAAGGTTGTAACCAGATTTGATTTTGGCGTTGTCTGGGCGCGATTGGCGCTGCTTTGCCGCTATTCTTCCCCGACTTTGAGAACGGCTAGGAAGGCTTCCTGGGGGATGTCGACTTTGCCGATACGCTTCATGCGTTTCTTGCCCTCTTTTTGTTTGTCGAGGAGTTTGCGTTTGCGGGAGATGTCTCCGCCGTAGCATTTTGCGATGACGTTTTTGCGTATGGCGGTGACGGTTTCGCGTGCGATGACCTTGGCGCCGATGGCGGCCTGGATGGCGACTTCGAACATCTGTCGGGGGATGAGTTCGCGCATTTTGGAGACGAGGGCGCGGCCGCGGTCGTAGGCGAAGTCGCGGTGGACGATGATGGAGAGCGCGTCGACGGGTTCGCCGCCGATGAGGATGTCCATCTTGACCATGGGGGAGACCCAGGTGCCGGCAAGGTTGTAGTCGAGCGAGGCGTAACCGCGGGAGACGGACTTGAGGCGGTCGTAGAAGTCGAGGACGATCTCGTTGAGGGGCAGTTCGTAGGTGAGCATGACGCGGGTCTCGGAGACGTATTCGATGTTCTGCTGGCGTCCTCGTTTGTCTTCGACGAGTTTGAGGATGTTGCCGACGTACTCCTCGTTGGTGAGGATTTTGGCGATGATGACTGGCTCTTCGATGGACTCGATCTCGGAGGGGTCGGGCCAGCGGGAGGGGTTATCGACCTCAATGACGGAGCCGTCGGTGAGGGTGATTTTGTAGCGGACCCCGGGCGCGGTGGTGATGAGGTCGAGGTCGTACTCGCGTTCGAGGCGTTCCTGGATGATTTCGAGGTGGAGGAGTCCGAGGAAGCCGCAGCGGAAGCCGAAGCCGAGGGCGACGGAGGACTCGGGTTCGAAGGAGAAGCTGGCGTCGTTGAGGCGGAGTTTTTCGAGCGCGTCGCGTAGCATGCCGTGGGCGTGGGAGTCTACGGTGTAGAGTCCGGCGAAGACCATGGACTTGATGTCTTCGAAGCCAGGGAGGGCCTCGGCGCAGGGGCGGTCGACCTCGGTGATGGTGTCTCCGACTTTGGTGTCGGCTACGTTTTTGATGGTGGCGACGAAGAAGCCTACTTCACCGGCGGTGAGTTCGGCGATCTCTACGGGCTTGGGGGTCATGATGCCCATGGAGTCGACTTCGAAGCGGCGGTCGTTGGACATGACCTTGATCTTCATGCCCTTGCGGAGCTTGCCGTTGATGATGCGGGCGAGGACGATGACGCCTTTGTAGGGGTCGAACCAGGAGTCGAAGATGAGGGCCTGGAGGGGGGCCTCGGGGTCGCCTTGCGGGGGCGGCAGCAGGGTAACGACGGCTTCGAGGATGTTGGCCACGTTGAGGCCGGTCTTGGCGGAGACGGCGATGGCGTCGTCGGCGGGGAGGCCGACGGATTTCTCGATCATGGCCTTGGTGCGTTCGATGTCTGCGCTGGGGAGATCGATCTTGTTGATGATGGGGATGATTTCGAGGCCGTTGGAGATGGCGAGGTAGGCGTTGGCGAGGGTTTGGGCTTCTACGCCCTGGGAGGCATCGACGACGAGGAGGGCGCCTTCGCAGGAGGCGAGGGAGCGGGAGACTTCGTAGGAGAAGTCGACGTGTCCGGGGGTGTCGATGAGGTTGAGCTGGTAGGTTTCGCCGTCGTGGGCCTGGTACATCATGCGGACGGTGTGGGCCTTGATGGTGATGCCGCGTTCGCGCTCGAGGTCCATGGCGTCGAGGACCTGCGCCTGCATCTCGCGGGCGGTGAGGGAGCCGGTGAGCTCGAGGAGCCGGTCGGAGAGGGTGGACTTGCCGTGGTCGATGTGCGCGATGATCGCGAAGTTGCGGATGTGGCTTGGATCCATTGGGGGTGCAGTGAGCCTCAGTATTCCATCTTAACACTGGTGAGCGTGCGGGATGGGTGTTGATGCGGCGGGACTGGGCGGTTATTCCGCTGGCGCGAGTGGGTTATTCGCCGAGCAGTTTGAGCACCGCGGCCTGGGCCTCGGTGATGGCGATTTTGGGGGTGAGGCCGTAGGTGCGGGGATAGGCGAGCAGCATCATGTTCATTCCGTGGATGCAGGCGAGGACCTGGCGGAGGCGCTGGCTGACGAGGTCGTTGGGGGTGTGGGGCGGGAGTTGGGAGCGGATGTCGTCCTGCAGGCGTTGCAGAAGGGCCTGGGCGAGGGGTTCGCGGAGTGCCTGGGCGTGGGGATCGGGCAGGGGCATCATCATGGAGATGCGATAGTGCTCGGGATATTTGACGGCGAAAGAGATGGTGGACCGTACTAACTGGAGGATGCGTTCGCGCGGGTGGGTGAGGCCGGCGATGGTTCGAT
>JAJZFE010000436.1 GCA_021798655.1 Acidobacteriota bacterium
CGCGGCGGCGACGCAAGCGTATGCGCAGGAACCGACGGCTCCGTACGGCGACTATGCTCCCGATGCGACCGCGATGAACGACCGTCGCGCGCCGCAGCAAGGGATCGCTCCGGATCTGGCGGCAAGTGCGGGCAGCCCGTCGCACGACATCCTGGCAACGCCGGACCGCGGGATCATCCACGCTGCGACCGCGATGAAGGAGCTGTACGAGATGGGCGACAGCCCGAGCTGCAGCACCTGCGGCGCCATCATGACTCGCAACGGCAGCTGCTACCGCTGCATGGAGTGCGGCAGCACGAGCGGCTGCAGCTAAGTCTTACAAGGATGTCGAAGCACGCTGTGCGAAGGCCCCGCTCTATGCGGGGCCTTCGTGCGTGGAGGGTGATCGCACATCTATCCTCCAAAGAGCAACAGGGCCGGCGAGGATTCGCCGACCCTGTTGCGTCTACTCCGTACGCGGTACGGTTTATGCTTCGGTTTCGGTGGCTGCGGGCCTGGCGGCGGCGACGGTGTAGTTCGGGTCGCCGATCTTGAAGCGGGCGAAGCGGCGGACCGAGATGTTCTCGCCCAGCTTGGCGATCTTCTGCGCGATGAGCTGGCCGATGGTGAGCGAAGACTCCTTGATGAAGGGCTGCTCCAGGAGGCAGACCTCCTCGTAGAACTTGCCCATCTTGCCTTCGAGCATCTTCTCGATGATGTTGGCGGGCTTGCCGGAGGCAGCGGCCTGGGCGCGGTAGATGTCCTTCTCGCGCTCGATGTCGGCCGGCGTCACTTCGTCCTTGCCTACGTAGCGCGGATCAACCGCAGCGATGTGCATGGCGATGTCCTTGAGCAGCTCCTGGAAGTCGTCGGTGCGGGCGACGAAGTCGGACTCGCAGTTGATCTCAATGAGCACACCGATCTTGCCGCCGGCGTGGATGTAGGTGCCGACCGCGCCCTCGTTGGTGGAGCGGCTGGCCTTCTTGGCGGCCGAGGCCATACCGCGCTTGCGGAGGACGACGAAGGCCTCTTCCATGTTGCCCTTGGCTTCCTGCAGGGCCTTGAGGCAGTCGCCCATGGGGGCACCGGACTTTTCGCGGAGTTCCTTGACGAGCTTGGCGTCGATCTTTACGGCTTCGGTGGTGGACATGTGTATTCCTTCACGGTTTGGGCGGGGGCGTGGGACGCGCCGGCCTGGTTGCTAAAAGTGGCGCGGGCTATGCGCCCGCGCCACCATTGTTGTCGATGGCTGTTACGGCACGGCTAACGCGATGCCGCGCACATCACCCGATGACTACGCGCTGACTTCGGCGGGAGCTGCTTCCAGCTCAGCCTCGGCAGCCGCCGGGGCCTTGCGGATGCCGCCGCCCAGGACCGCGTTGAGGTCGATGTTCTCGTCGTCGGCCACATCCTCAGTGGATGCGGCAGCGATGCCGGCGGACTCATGCACCTCATCGGCAGCGGCTTCTTCACCGTCTTCGGCGAGGAAGTGCGACTCGGTGGCGATGGGCTTGACCTCGTCGTACTCCTGCTGGAAGGCCTTGTCGGAGATGAGCTGCGTGCCCTCGTAGGCCGAGTCGGCGATCTTGGTGGTGAAGAGGCGGATGGCGCGCAGGGCGTCGTCGTTGCCGGGGATGACGTAGTCCACGACGGTCGGGTCGCAGTTGGTATCGACGACGGCGACGACCGGGATGCCGAGCTTGCGGGCTTCGGCGACGGCGATGGCTTCGTTGTTGGAGTCGATGATGAAGAGCGCGTCGGGCAGGCGCTTCATGTTCTTGATACCCGAGAGGTTGGTGGCCAGCGACTTGCGCTCGCGCTCGAGCTTGATGACTTCCTTCTTGGTGAGCAGCTCGTAACGGCCGTCGGTGGACATCTCATCCAGCTCGGCGAGGCGCTTGACCGACTTCTGCACCGTGACCCAGTTGGTGAGCAGGCCACCGAGCCAGCGGCTGTTGATGTAGGGCATGCCCGCGCGGTTGGCCTCTTCGGCCACGGCGTCCTGCGCCTGGCGCTTGGTGCCGACGAAGAGGATCAGCTTGCCGGTGCTGGTGAGGTCGGTGACGAACTTGGACGCCTCTTTGAACATCTTGAGGGTCTTCTGCAGGTCGATGATGTAAATGCCGTTGCGCTCGCCGAAGATGTACTCCTTCATCTTGGGGTTCCAACGCTTGGTCTGGTGACCGAAGTGGACGCCGGCTTCGAGCAGTTCCTTCATTGTGATGCTTGCCATAAAAAGCTCCTGTTTATAGACCGGGCGGAGAGGCAGCTTCTAGCTCTCAGCTTCTAGCTTTTAGCTAGAGGCTTCGTGGTGGAAGACTGGCCGTGTCGGCTGGTCTGGATTGATCCCTGGCGGTGAAGCGTCGGGAGATTTAGTTCCTGCCTCCGATGTAGGTGCCTCGGAGGGTGGTGCGGAAAGCCGCTGGCTTCCAGCTCCTGGCCGCTAGCTGAGGGCTAGAAGCCAGGAGCTAGAAGCTGAAAACTAGCGCTTGGAGAACTGGAAGCGAGCGCGAGCGCCCTTCTGGCCGTACTTCTTGCGCTCCTTGCCACGTGCGTCACGGGTGACCATGCCGCCGGACTTGAGGGACTTGCGGAGTTCGATGTTGAACTCCATCAGCGCGCGGGCGATGCCGAGCTTGACGGCATCGGCCTGGCCGTTGACGCCGCCACCCTTGACGGTGGTGAGGATGTCGAAGGTCTCGTTGATGTCGGCGATGCCGAGCGGCTGCTTGGCGGCGGCGCGCTGCGCAGGGGTGACGAAGTACTCGTCAAACTGCTTGCCGTTGACGGTGAAGTTGCCCGAACCGGGGCGCAGGAAGACGCGAGCGATCGCGCTCTTGCGGCGGCCGGTTCCGTAGTATTGGATCAGATCTGCCATGTTGAATCCTCGTGTGTTGCCGGGCCTGAAGGCCCTCGAATCTTGTGAGCTGCTGGCTTTTCGCTGCGAGATCATTGGCTAGCCGCGAAGAGCAGATTTACTACGCCATCTGCTTCTGGTGCCGTTCCTTGGTGTGCAGGTCCAGCGGCGTGCCGGAGCGGTGCATCTCCATGGCGACCGGCTGCTGGGCGTGGTGCGGATGCTCCGCACCCCTGTAGACCTTGAGCTTGGTGGCCATCTGGCGGCCGAGCTTGGACTTGGGCAGCATACCCTTGATGGCCTCTTCGAGGATCTTCTCCGGACGGCGCACGAGCAGCTTGCTGTACTCTTCCTCGCGGAGACCGCCGGGGAACCCGGTGTAGCGGCGATAGAGCTTCTGGCTGGACTTCATGCCGGTGAGGTGGATCTTCTCGGCGTTGATGATGACGACGTGATCGCCCATGTCAATGTACGGCGTGTAGAGCGGGTTGAGCTTGCCGGCGAGGACGCTGGCGGCGTGCGAGGCGAGGCGGCCGAGGGTCTGGCCGGAGGCGTCGAGCACGAACCACTTGCGCTGGATGTCTTTGCCGCTGGGGATCGTGGTGGTCTGATTGAGGTTCATCGTAGGTTACTCCCTGGTTCTGCCGTCTTCGTGGATCGACTGCGCGGCTTGTAGCTCGAAGAGGTGGTGCAGTCTGCGCTGTACAAACAGCCGGTTGGGCGGCAGGTGGAGAGGCGGACAAAGTACGTCCGCGCAGGCCAGAAGCCGGAGTTGCGGTTGATGGCACGCTGCACCGTTGCAGCGCGACGCACACAGAGCCGGATGCGCCAGGAACTCTAGCTGCGGGGCTGGGGAGTGGGTGCCGATTGTGGTTGGAAGCTTCCGGAAACGTGCCACGGAAGCGGAACCGCCTGGGACTCACCTCGGTGTCTCGGTCCGGCAGGCCGTCCCTGTCCGAAGCCCGGAGACCGGGTTACAGACACACGGAGGTGCTGGCGCGAGACTGCGCGAGTGTCCAGAATAGCCAATCGGCAGGCCGGAGTCAACGGAAATTGCTGGTACTTGCTGATGGATGCGGGGATTTTTGGCAGTCTTGCAGGCTAAAAGTTGAATGCTGCCTGCAGGAAGACGACTCGGTTGGCGGCGGTGTTGGTGGTAAAAGGGGCATTCAGCGAGACGGACTGGCCGAAGTACGGCGAGCCGAGGACCCCGACGGGGGCGCCGGGGTTGTGGCTGTTGAGCGCGTTGGCGGCGTCGACCGTGACGGTGAGGCTGTAGGGCGGGTCGGGCCGGGGGCCGGGTTTGCCGTTGGGGCCGGGTTTGGCGGCTGGGCGCGGGCCGATGCCGAAGCTGCGGCTGGCGGAGAGATCCACGAAGGCGAAGTTGGGCGAGTTGCCGTAGTTGACCGGGATGATGGCTTCGCCGGGCTGCGGGTTGGCGTCGAAGGTGCCGTGAGGCGTGGTGTAGAGGACCGAGTTCGCCGTGGGATGCGTGGCGAAGGCGGGCCGGTCGTTGAAGATGCTGTCACCGTTCAGGTCGGTGCCGGTGGTGATGTTGAAGGGCGTTCCGCCGGCGGTGTTGGCGAAGACGTTGGCGGAGATGCCGAGCGGCAGTTGCGCGGTGAGGCCGGTGACGAGGCGCTGGAAGGGCTGCGCGGCGCGGCCGAAGTCCTGCGAGACGTTGTAGGAGTTGGAGGCAAAGGTCGTCGCGTTGGTGACGTCCGCCAGCGAGTGCGTGTAGTCGTACTGGAGGAACAGGGTGACGCGTTTGCTGGCGAGGACGCGGCTGTTGACGATGAGTTCGTGCATCTTCTGGATGCCGTTGGAGTCGAACTCGTAGATGTTCTGCGTGCCGCCGAAGGGCCGTGTGCCGCTGCCAGGCACGGCGGGGTTGTAGGTGCCGGGCAGCGGCGCGTTGACGTTCTGCGAGGCCCACTGATGCACGCCTCGGACGGAGAGGTAGTTGACCGAGACGCGGCCGCGGCGGGCAATCACCTTCTCCACCGAGACGCCGCCGACCCAGCCGTACTCGGACTTGAGGGTCGGGCTGATGCGGTAGAGCGTGGGCGATGTGGCGGTGAGGGCGGCGGTGTTGGGAAGCTGTGGATACGTTGTGGGATCGCTGAGGGTATAGGTCTGCTGGCTGGTGCCGTTCTGGCGGACCGAGGTGAGGATATTGGCGGCGGCGAAGCGGTCGTAGAAGATGCCTCCGCCAGCGCGCAGGGTGACAAACGGTACAGCCTGCTTGTGCCGATGCACGGCCCAGGCGATGGCGGCGCGCGGTGCAGGGTCGAGGTGGTCGGGGATCGCGGACTGACTCTCCAGCCGGAAGCCGAGATCGAGTGTGACGTTCGGCGAGACCTTCCACTCGTCTTCGGCGTAGACGCCGAGGTCGCCTGTGACGAGCGCTGCGCTGGCCTGTCCGGTGGTGATGCTGAAGAGGCTTGGCTGCCCGGCCGCGTAGGCGGCCAGCGAGGGGAAGATCCACTGGCCGTTGTAGTTGGAGGTGGAGAAGTTGGCCTCGCGGAGCAGGCGGTAGCGCGCGCCGAAGCGGAGGTAGTGCGCGCCGCGATCGACCGTGAGGGCCTGCTGGAGTTCGAGCGCGTCCTGGTTGTCACGGAGCGACTGCGCGCTGTTGCCACCGCCGTTGAAGCCGCCTTCGATCAGGAGCGTGGGCGCGGTGGAGATGGCGTTCTGCTGCAGGCGGGTGCGGAGGTACTGCGCGTGCGACTCGTAGACGACGTGCGCGCCGAAGACCTTGCTGTCGGAGAGCTGCAGCGTCTGGGTCGTCGTGCCGTTGTTGAAGGCCTGCGTGGCCAGCGTGAGCGGCTGCGTGAGTCCGCCGTTGGTGAGCGAGAGCTGGTTGAACTCA
>JAJZFE010000496.1 GCA_021798655.1 Acidobacteriota bacterium
AAGATGAACCTGGGAAAAGCATGAACGCTCTCTGTCGTTGGTTTCTTCGGACGGGAGTTCGATTCTCCCCGCCTCCACCACTTCACTTCTTGCCTAAGAGTTCGATCCCGCGTTGGATATCGGATGCGTCTCTCGCAGAGAGACCGCCATCCACGATCAACGCGCACTTGATGGAGAGTCCGTCAGTGCTCAGCAACTGAATCAATCAGAAGACCTGGCGTGCAGCGCGTTGCGAGTCGTGCGAGCAAGTACATCAACAAATCTGAACCAGTGGCATTTTCAGCAGCTTCGCCACTTTTGCAAGGTGGTGAGCCACGTGGCCCGTGCCCACCGCGCAGTGGTGTGCCGGACCATGCCGGTTCCACGCCTCCGCAAATCCACGCGCTCCAAGCGAAAACCGGTAGAAGCTGTTTGTATTTCCGATCTCCAGAATCTCGCCTGGCACGCTCTCCCCCTCAGCCACCAAGAGCTTGAAGCCATGCTCGCGGTCTTCCACCACCGATAGCAGCGTAACCGAGCCGCGCCTCACAGACATCTCCACCGAAAGCCCGCTGCCGACCTTGCCGTGATACACCTGCAGCGGCCGCACCTTGAGTCTGCCCTCCGCGATGTTCGGATGCCCCGGCCCGTCATGGCCCATCAGCACCAGGTCACGAGCAAAGTCCATGGCGTAGTACTCGGTAAACGATCCACCCGCGCCGAGCAGATCCATGATCTTCATCGCGATGACGTTTTTCACCTCATACTCGCCGGCTACCGGAACATTACGTGCGGTCAAGAGGCTGGTACCCACAATGATCGAGTTGATGGTCTCTTCGTTCTCTGCCACACCGGTGCCCTTGTAGTAGTAGGCCATCAGTCCCAGTCGATGCACCTCAACCAATCCCTCCAGTGCTACGGCCGTCTTCGCCGCGCGTTGCAACTCAACCTCAGGGCAATCCTCGCCAACTTCGAAAAACGTACGCAGCTCAGCCAGCTTGCCTTCCACCTCAGCCGCAGATACCGTGCGCCGGAGCGCGCTCAACTCGTCCACCTCCAGCATCTCGATGTCCACGCCAAACCGTCCGCTCACCTGCAGCAGGTCCGTCGCAATGTCGAGCATTCCGCTGTAGTAGTGGCCCATCAGGCCGAGACGACTGTGCTCCAGCGTGTGCTTCACCTGCGCCGCCTGCAGCCACTGCTCCACCTCCAACCAGCAGCCGGGATCCTCATGCAGCATCCCTGTCACCTGCTCAAATGGCATCTGCAGCCGCAGCATCATGTTTGCAATCTCGGGCACCGGACAGGCACTGCAGTAAGCCAGCCACTCTCCGGTCATCGCTCTGCGGTCAGCCATCCGATTGAACGCTGCATAGTCGATCGCCGCCTCGGGCTGCAGGTTCAGCAGGATCACCGGCAACCGATTCCGCCGCAGCAACGGCAGCAGCGCCGACGACAATGCATACGTCGTCACATACACCAGCAGGATGTCCACATCGGCTTCCCTGCACCGATGTGCCGCCTCCATGCCGCGTTGGACCGAATCCACAAGCCCCAGGTTGACAACCACACGCGACGGCCCGCCGACCTTCTGCTCCACCACAGCGAGGTAGCCCTCCAGTCGCTCGCGCAGGCCTTCAAACTGTTCCCAGTACGCCTCCAGGCCGATACCCACCAGACCCACACGCAGCTTCCGCGGTTCGACCAAATCCATACGGCTCATTCGATCCTTCATGGCTATTGAGTGTACGCAAATATCCGCCGCCATGAACTTCGAAATGGATCCACCGCACGAATGAATCCACCGCGCTAAGGATACGTTCTGTACGCCACAATCTCCGCACTAAACGAGGTCCCGCTCACGCGCGAGATCTTCAGGACCGCCTCGAAGTAAGGAAGCTCCTTCACCTTCAGCATGGTTCGAAAGTGCTCCAACTGCAGCTCCGATGTCAGGAACTCAGCCGCTGCACTCGTCGCATCGGAGTCCATGCCCGCGAGAATGATCGCGTTTCCGCTATGGCTCGGATTTGGCAGATACGCGACCACGCTGTAGCCGGTCAACGCATTCGGGTACAGCGGCGCCGTATAGATCGCAGGTTCACCCGGTTTCGGATGCGCGTTCGAAATGAAGGCGCGACCCTGCACATGGTCGAAGTCCGTCACGAAGTTCATGCGGTCATCGAACAGATGCACCCACGGATTGGCCTTGCGTCCGCCAATCAAGATGACGTTGTTGCGCTTCATCGCATCGGCCGTGTAGTAGCGCGACAGCGTCAGATGCGGCAGTGGCACCGTTGGAATCTGCGCCAGCATCATCTGCGCCGCGCGCACGCCGCCAAACGTGATCAGGTTGTGCGCGAAGATCTGGTCCAAGTCCATCTTCCGCTCTGCACTCAGATCCGACGACTGCACCTGCCGCATGTAGTCGCGGTTCAGATAGTCCTCCAGAGAAACAGACCGATGCATCACGTCTTCAATCACGCTAACGGAATCGTCCGGCAATACCACGTCTGTCTGCTGATGGTTCTGCAGAAACCCTCTCCAGAACTGAGCCACTGCCGGCTTCTGGTCCCACGGTGAAGCTACCTTTCGCAGTGCGCGGTTCTGCTGCAACAGGACGCCGCAAGCCACCGCCAGCAGAAGCGTCGCGGCACCCCACCACACCTGCGTCCACATCGACTGTCGCGGCGATTCACTCCTTGCTATTGGCTCGGTTGCGACGGTCGCCGCAGCCATAAAGAGCGCAGGCTGCTCCTGTGGAGCGACGGCACTCCGACGATGAAACACCGGTCGATAGCCACCCCGCGGTATCTCCAGCAACAGGGTCTCGTCTGCGCCCTCCACACTGAAGTACAAATCAATCCGCTTGCGCAATTCGCTTGCATTGACGCGAACAATATTGTCCTGGCTACGGTCATAGCTTGCAGGACGCCCAAAAACATTCGCCCCAATCTCCTGCTCGTTCAGCCCCGCGCCGTCATGCAGCAACGATTGTCGCCCCACATACAGAAGAAACTCACGCAGTCGCGCCGACCGCTTGAAATGGCCGCTGGCGGCAACGCGTTCTACCAGCGCCCAACACTCCTCGTCGCTGCGTAATGGCTCCGCCCCACCTTCACCAGTCTCGTGTGTCTCTATCGCTATACTCATCGCGAGCTGTTCCACTCCCTGAACGTGAGTGAGTCTAGCATGTGGGTACTATTACTGGCTATTTGCATATCTCTCTGAGAATACGACCACTTCAGACATACTCTTTACCGTAAGAACTCGCAACGTTACACCTCGCTTCCACGAACCGCCATGACACTGATATCGCTACGTCTCTGCATCAGCACTGTCTTACGAATCTGTCACCAGGAGCCTCTTCCGGTAAATTAACTTGCTCACCCTCCATGCAGCGGAACAGGATTGTCCGTTTTCAAAACGCCCAAACGCAACGCTTCGAACGAGCTGTGCATGTTTCGCCGCCAGCTCAGGAGCGTTGAGATTGCACCGAGCGTTGGAAGCAAACCTGCGGAGGCCGCCTTGTATAAAGTTTGTATTGGCAACAAAACGCGTCGTGACGATCACACCTGGAACGAGCGCTTCGGACTATTCAGAATTGTCTCCTGCCTGTTCCTGCTTCTCGTAATGGGAGCACCTGTTCACGCGCAGTTGTACCTCGGCAGTATTCAGGGTGAGGTGACCGACTCCACTGGTGCCAAGGTTCCAGGCGCAACCGTCGTGGTCGAAGAGAGTTCGACGCACTACAAGACCGCAGGTACCGCCAACGCTGCCGGTACCTACGCTCTACCCTCGCTGAACCCCGGCACCTACACGGTGACACTCACCGCGCCCGGCTTCAAGACCGAGACCCGCTCCGGCCTCGTGCTCACTGCTGGTCAGTTGCAACAGGTCGACTTCCAACTGCAAGCAGGAGCCGTCAGCGAGAGTGTGCAGGTCACCGCCGATAACGCGCTGCTTGACACGGGCTCGGCGAACATCGCCACCACGCTCAGCACCCAGGAGGTCACCGACATCCCCAGTGAAGGGCGCAATCCCTTTGTGCTTGCCACTCTTGCCGCGGGTGTCGTCTCCACCGGCACCTACTTCCAGGGCAAGGCCAGTCAGTTCACCAACCCCTTCAGCGGCGTCGCCGTGCAGATTACCACCGACGGCAGCGCCGGCCACAACCGGCTGACCCTCGACGGCATCCCCGACGACCCCGCGGAACGTTTCTCCGGCGCTACGTACACCGGCTTCGTGCCCTCGCCCGAAGCCGTGCAGGAGGTCAAGGTACAAAGCTCCATCTTCGACGCTCAAGTCGGCCATGGCAATGGCACTGTCACCAACACCGTCGTACGCAGCGGCAATAACAAGCTCCACGGCGCTGCCTACTACGTCTTCCAGAACACCTACCTCAACGCCAACACCTACGAGAAGGCCGCCACCGGCGCGCCCCGCAACAACGATCAACTCAGCCAGACAGGGGCTGTGCTCGATGGTCCCGTCATCATTCCAAAACTCTACGACGGCCGCGACAAGACCTTCTTCATGGTCTCCTTCGAACGCTACGCCTCGCACCAGGCCATCAATTACTCCACGCGTGTGCCCACCGCAGCGGAGCGTACCGGTGACTTCTCCGCACTCTGCAACGCCTTCGACAACACAGGCTTCTGCACCTCCGGCATCCAGCTCTACCAGCCGAACTCGCCCGTGGATGCCAACGGCAACCGGACTGCTTTCTTTGCCAACAACAGCATCGCGTCGGCAATCTCCCCCACGGGCGCGGCCCTGATCACCTATCTGCCACAGGCCAACGTCAACGGTGCAGCTATCACCAGCACCAACTACATCTCCACGCAAACCTCGTACCCGAGCACCTATCCGTCCTTCATTACACGTCTTGATCAGGCCATCGGCCAGAAGAACAAACTCAACGCCATCTACTTTCAGGCCGGCCTCACGCAGAACTATCCTCTGCAGGGCTTTCCCAAGGGCATCGGCCCGGGCGGTTACGGCTACCATGTCTACCGCGACACCCGCGGCGGCAGCATCGACGACATTCAACAGTTCTCCACCACGATGGTGCTGGACTCGCGCTTCGGCATCGTCTTCCATCCCTTCGGCCTCACCTATCCCGGCAACCAGGGCTTCGATCTCTCGTCTCTCAACATCACCAGCACCGGCCTGCCCTACGCCTCGTTTCCCGGTTCGTCTTTGAGCGACGGCTACGCCGGCCTCGCACCTGGCGCAGGTGGTCAGGTCAGCGAAGATACCACCGGGTCGCTCGAAGAGATCCTCTCCAAGACCTGGGGACACCACAGTGTCCGGTTCGGCTTTGAAGGCAACCTCATCCGTTACAACGTGCAAAACCCGCAGAGCGGCTTCGGCGCTTTCAACTTTGATCGCCGCTTCACGCAGCAGAACTCCGTCACCTCCAGCGTCGGCTCGGAGGCCAACTCGGGCGATGCGCTCGCCTCCGAACTGCTGGGCTACGCATCCTCGCTCTCCTACAACATTAGTGCAGCCTACGCGCTGCAGCAGATCTACATGGCACCCTTCGTGCAAGACGACTGGCGTCTAACCCCGAAGCTCACCGTCAACCTCGGCTTCCGCTGGGACTACGAATCACCCTTCACCGAACGCTATAACAAGCAGGTCTCCAACTTCTGCACCACCTGCGTGAATCCGCTTCAGGCCTCGGTCCCGGGAACGACACTCAAT
>JAJZFE010000453.1 GCA_021798655.1 Acidobacteriota bacterium
GGGAGACGATGCCGCGGCCGTTGTGGAAGGACGTGGAGTCGTGGTTGGCGATGGCGTACCTGCGCGTGGGGGAGCAGGAGAACTGCGCGATGATGCACGGGAAGCGGGCATGTCTGTTTCCGTTGCAGAAGAGCGCGGTGCACCAGATGCCGCGCGGAGCGCAGGGTGCGGTGCGCGAGTTGACGGCGCTGCTGGAGGTGGACGGGAGCGACGCGCAGTCGCAGTGGCTGCTGAATGTGGCGTACATGCAGCTAGGGCGGTATCCGCAGGATGTGCCGGCACGGTGGCTGATTCCGGAGAGCCGGTTTGCGTCGGAGTATCCTCTGCCGGAGTTTCCGCAGGTGGCGGCGTCGGCGGGGATTGATGTGATGGGCCATGCGGGCGGGGTGGTGGTGGAGGACTTCGACGGCGACGGGCGGCTGGATGTGATGGTGACATCGTCGGGCCCGATGGACCAGATGCGGCTGTTCCACAACAACGGCGATGGCACGTTTACAGATGTGACGAAGCAGAGCGGGCTGATGGGGGAGATGGGTGGGTTGAATCTGGTGGTGACGGACTACAACAATGACGGGCATTCGGATGTGATGGTGCTGCGGGGGGCGTGGTGGGGACGGCAGGGGTGCTATCCGCTGTCGCTGCTGAGGAACCGGGGCGATGGCACGTTTGAGGATGTGACGGTCGCGGCGGGGCTGCTGTCGGCGCATCCGACGGGGACCGCGGCGTGGGCTGACTACGACGGTGATGGCTGGCTGGATGTGATGGTGGGGCACGAGTCGACGGCAGGTGATCCGCATCCATCGCAGCTGTTTCACAACAACCACGATGGGACGTTTACGGAGGTGGGCGCTGCGAGCGGGCTTGCGGAGCTGGGGTTTGTGAAGGGCGTGGCGTGGGGCGACTACAACAACGACGGGCGGCCCGATCTGTACGTGTCTGTGATGAACGGTAGGAACAAGCTGTTTCGCAACGACGGGCCGCGCGATCCGAAGGACATCACGAAGGGGTGGAGGTTTACGGACGTGGCGCACGAGGCGGGCGTGGATAAACAGAACAACACCTTTGCGACGTGGTTCTTCGACTATGACAACGATGGGTGGCCCGACCTATTTGTGGCGGGGTACTCGCTGGAGGAGTCGAGCGATGTGGGCGCGTTCGAGATGGGGCGCGCGACGCACGCGGAGGTTACGAAGCTGTACCGGAACATGCACGACGGGACGTTCAAGGACGTGTCGGCGGAGACGCACATGGATCGAACGATTCTGACAATGGGTGCAAGCTTTGGCGATCTGGATAACGATGGTTGGCTGGATGTGTATCTCGGTACGGGAGACTCGACGTACCAGGCGCTGCTGCCGAATCGGATGTTTCGGAACGATGCGGGGCGTGCGTTTCAGGATGTAACGACAGCGGGAGACTTTGGGCATCTGCAGAAGGGTCATGGCGTGGCATTTGCGGACCTGCGTGGCAACGGCTTTGAGGACGTGTTCGAAGAGATGGGCGGAGCGCAGCCGGGGGATAGTTTTGAGAGCGCGCTGTATCGGAACCCGGGGAATGGAAACCACTCGATCACGCTGGTGCTGGAGGGTGTGCGGTCGAACCGCGCGGGAGTTGGAGCACGGATCGAGGTGAGCTTCAGGACGAAGGGCGACGTGTTGCGGCATGTGTACCGGACGCTGGGATTCGGGTCGAGCTTTGGAGGCAATCCGCTGCGCGAGCATGTAGGGATTGGCGATGCGACGCGCGTGCAGGAAGTGGTCGTGACGTGGTCCGGGAGTGGTGTGGTGGACCGCGTGCGCAATGTGGCCGCGGACAAGACGTACAGATTGCGCGAAGGTGATGCGCGGTTGCAGGTGATGGGTTTGCGGTAGAGCGGATTGGCGATGCGTTTGATTGCTGCTGGTGTTTGCGTGTCACTATACTTTTGCAGGGAGAGGTAGCGACGATGATCTGGACGCGGCGCGGATTTATTACATCACTGTCCAGGACAGCGCTGGTGCTGTCGTTTGAGGATGTACTGAAGCTGGCGGTGCCGGCGCAGGCGCAACAGCAGGCGGGACAGATTGGTGCGCGTCCTAGCTATGACGCGAAGGCGAGGCCAGCGCCGAAGGCGTTGCCGTCGCCGGTGAGCGGTACGCCGCTGGGCTACAGCTTTGTGGACGTGGCGAAGCAGAGCGGCCTCAACGCGAAGACGATCTATGGCGATGAACACAAGAACCGGTTTCTGCTGGAGACGACGGGTTGCGGTGTTGCGTTCTATGACTATGACCATGACGACTGGCTCGACATCTTCCTGGTGAATGGCACGCGGCTGGAGGGCTTTGCGAAGGGGCAGGAGCCGATCAGCCGGCTGTTCAAGAACAATCGCGATGGCACGTTTACAGACGTGACGGCGAAGACGGGCATGACGCGTTCGGGATGGGGCCAGGGCTGCTGCGTGGGCGACTACGACAACGACGGGTTGGACGACCTGTTTGTGAGTTACTACGGACAGCCGATTCTGTACAAGAACCACGGTGATGGCACGTTTACCGATGTGACGGCGAAGGCGGGGCTGACGCAGCCGCACGCGGAGACGAAGCCGCGATGGAACTCGGGATGCGCGTTTCTGGACTCCAACCGCGATGGGCATCTGGATCTGTTTGTGGCCAACTATATCGACTTCGACATTAAGACTGCGCCGCTGCCCGAGGCCGCGGGCTGCGCGTACAAGGGGATGCAGGTGGCGTGCGGACCGCCGGGACTCGATGGCGGGAAGAACATTCTGTATCGCAACAACGGTGACGGAACGTTTACCGACGTGAGCGAGAAGTCGGGGATGTGGGACACGATTGGCACGTATGGGCTGAGCGTGACGGTAGCGGACTTCGATAACGATGGCTGGCCGGACATCTATGTGGCGAACGATTCGACGGCTGCGACGTACTACCAGAACCAGAAGGACGGCACGTTCAAGGACGTGGCGATCGAGGCGGGAATTGCCTACTCGCCCGATGGAAAGCCGCAGGCCGGGATGGGCGTCGCGGTGGGCGACTTCAACCGCGATGGGTTGCTGGACATCGTGAAGACGAACTTTGCGGGCGATACAGATTCGCTGTATCAGAACCTCGGCGATGGTACGTTTGAAGACCACACGTACCTGTCGGGGCTGGGCATCAACACGCGATACCTGGGCTGGGGCGTGAGCTTTGTGGACGTGGACAACGATGGCTGGCTGGACATCTTCATCTCCAACGGGCACGTGTATCCGGAGGTCGATGGCTCGCACCTGGATGCGCCGTATGCGGAGCACAAGTATCTGTATCGCAACCTGCGCAACGGGCAGTTTGAAGAGGTGACGAGCAAGGCAGGCAGCGGAATGACCGATGCTGTGCCGGCGCGGGGGTGCGCGATTGGCGACTACGATAATGACGGCGATATGGACATCGTGGTGAACTGCGTGAACTCGACGCCGCAGCTGCTGCGGTGCGACTCGACGATACAGCGCAACTGGATCAAGGTGAAGCTGGTGGGTACGAAGAGCAATCGGACGGGCATCGGCGCGCGGGTGACGGTGACGGCGGTGACGGCGTCGCAGGAGATGTCCGGTTCGGTGAAGCAGCCGATGCGTCAGATTGACGAGCTGCGCAGCGGCGGAAGCTACTACTCGCAGAATGATCTGCGAATGCACTTTGGTCTGGACCAGGCAGTGAAGGCGGATGTGGTGGAGATCAGCTGGCCTTCGGGGACGAAGGACTCGATCAAGGATTTGGCCGCGAACCATCTATACGTGATTGAAGAGGGCGGCAAGATCCTGCGGACGGTGGCGATGGGTGCAGCGATGAAGGCTGCGGGGGCGGCGAAGTGAGACTGGCTGCTGCATGGGTGCTGATGGTTGCGGGTGCGGCTCTGGCGCAGACGCAGCAGAAGGCGTTGCCTGCAAGCCCATATCCGGCGAGTGCGGAGCATCCGTCGCCGGCGTGGTTTGTGGATGTGGCCGCGAAGGCGGGCATCACGGTGGTGAACGTGAATGGCAGCGCGACGAACAAGCGTTACATCGTGGAAGCGACGGGTTCGGGCGTAGCGATCATCGACTATGACCGCGATGGTTGGCCGGACATCTTCCTGGTGAATGGGCAGGAGCTGAAGAATGATGCGAAGGCCAAGGACGCGGCTGGCGCTCAACCAACGAGTCACCTGTTTCACAACAATCACGATGGCACGTTTACGGATGTGACGGCGAAGGCGGGGCTGGCTTCGACCGCGTGGGGACAGGGCGTCTGCGTGGGCGACTACGACAACGATGGCTGGGATGACCTGTACGTTACGGACTATGGCAAGAACCGGCTGTTCCATAACCAAGGCGATGGAACGTTTCGCGAGGTCGCGGAGCAGGCCGGTGTGGCGGGCAGCGGCAAGGAGTGGGGCACCGGCTGCGCGTTTGTGGACTACGATCGCGATGGCAAGCTCGACCTGATGGTTGCGGACTATGTGCACTTCGACCTGGCGACGACGCCTGCGCCGGGTGCGGATGCGGGCTGCATGTGGAAGGGCGCTCCGGTGATGTGCGGTCCGCGCGGGTTGCCGAGCGCGAAGAACATTCTGTATCACAACGAAGGTGGTGGGACGTTCAAGGACGTGAGCGCGGCGAGCGGCATTGAGAAGACGGAAGCGCACTACTGCTTCTCGGTGACGACGCTGGACTACAACGAGGATGGCTGGCCGGACATCTACGTGGCGTGCGACTCGACGCCTTCGGCGCTGTACAGGAACAACCACGACGGGACGTTCAAGGACGTGGGTGCGGATTCAGGTGTCGCGTTCAACGAAGATGGTCGCGAGCAGGCGGGGATGGGTTCAACCGCAGGGGACTATCTGGGAGACGGGCACATCGACCTGTTCAAGACGAACTTCTCTGATGACACGGCGACGCTGTATCGCAATCACGGCGATGGGACGTTTGAAGATGTGACGTTCGCGGCGGGGCTGGGGACGAACCTCGATGCGCTGGGCTGGGGGGCGATGTTCGCGGACGTGGACAACGATGGCTATCCTGACCTGCTGGTGGTGAACGGGCATGTGTATCCGGAGGTGGATACGGCGGGGCTGGGGGCGCGGTTCAAGGAGCCGCGGTTCTTCTACTGGAACCAGGGGAACGGCAAGTTCAAGGATGCGTCGAAGAGCAGCGGGCCGGGGCTGACGGAGCCGCTGTCGGGTCGTGGGCTGGCGGTTGGCGACCTGTGGAACGATGGCCGGGTGGAGGAAGTGGTGAACAACCTGAGCGAGCTGCCGCTGCTGCTGGTGAATGAGGCGGCGAATGCGAACCACTGGCTGGGAGTGCGGCTGGTGGGGACGCAGTCGAATCGGGATGGGATCGGCGCGCGGGTGACGGTGCGCGGGGCGAAGCGTAACTGGGTGGATGAGGTGCGGAGCGGGTCCAGCTACTCCAGCAGCAGTGACCTGCGGCTGCACTTCGGGCTGGGGGCGGAGACGAAGGTGCAGGCTATCGAGGTGCGCTGGCCCCATGGCGAGAGCGAGACGTTTTCGGCTGCGGGTGTGGACCGGTTTGTAGAACTGACCGAGGGCAAGGGGAAGGCGTTGGCGGCGAAGTAGAGCCCCCCCTCCCCCCCCTGTTTTGGCTTGATCTCTGGAATCAACGGGTTACGGGGTATCGTGGC
>JAJZFE010000462.1 GCA_021798655.1 Acidobacteriota bacterium
TCGCCATTTTTCTTGCATTCCGAGCCCGTTTGTGTTAGGTTCTTCACACGCTCAACCGCGTCCCTTGACCCCTTCCAGCCGCTCATCCCCGCCCGCCTCTCGGCCCCTCGCGCTCACCATCGCCGGCTACGATCCCTCCTCGGGCGCTGGAATCACCGCGGATTTACTGACGTTTCAGGCCCACGGCCTCTTCGCCACCTCCGCCATCACCACCCTCACCGTCCAGTCCACCCAGGGCGTTGTGGCCGTCGAACCCGTCTCCGCAGCCCTCCTCCGCCACACCCTCCAACACCTCGAAATCGACCTTCCTCCGCAGGGAATCAAGATCGGCATGTTAGGCAGCCAAGCAGCGGTTGAAACTGTGGCTGATTATCTACAGGCTATCGCATTGCGAATATCACCTAACTCGGAGATTTCTATAGTACTTGACCCTGTTCTACGCTCCAGCTCCGGCGCTTTTCTGCTGCCCTCCGAGGCCCTCGTAACCCTGTGCAAACGGCTGCTGCCTCTCGTCACCTGGATCACCCCCAACTGGCCGGAACTGGCCCTGCTGTCGGGCGAACCCGTCACCACCCTGGCCCAGGCCGCCGCAGCTGCCTCCTCTTTGTCTGCCCGGTATCCTACCCTTAATCAGGTAGTTACCGGGGGTGACCAGGTCGCCCCCACGGACCTTCTCCGCCTCGCCGACGGTACCCTCCACACCCTCTCCGGCGAGCACGTCGAAACGCACTCCACACACGGCACAGGCTGTGCTTTTTCCACATCTTTTTTGTCGAATTTAATCTTGAAAAAACCCGCCCTCGAAGCCGCCATCGCAGCCAAACACTACGTCACCGAGGCTCTCCGCCGCTCCCCACCCATCGGCCACGGACGCGGACCGCTCGATCTCCTCTGGCCGCTCCGCGCCCAACCGGAATCTTGATGAGCAAACACCCCTCTGACACTGTCAACCCCCAAACCACCCCGCGCAACCCGTAACCCGCAGACAAAACAGCACTTACCTACCGAAAACGAAAAACATATTAAATGCCTCCTATCTTCTATACTTGAAGCAGGGGCCATTCACGGCCGCGAAGGCCGCTCCGTCCAGCCGCTCGACAGCCTTCTGGAAGTCCGACGCTAAGTATTTTTCTTTCAAGACTTTAGGCCAATAAGTACGGGGAGGGGTACCTCGCCAGAGACCAAGATGCTTACACTCCACATCAACGGCAACGCCCGCAACTTCCCCGATCTGATCTCGCCAGCACCGCTGACCGATCTGCTCAGCACCCTTCAACTCAAGGCCGACCGCATCGCCGTGGAGTTGAACGGCGAGATCGCCCCGCGCTCGCAGTGGTCCGCGCTCCAGGCCACGACCGGCGACAGGCTCGAGATCGTCCACTTCGTCGGCGGTGGCAGCGCCGGCCGGCCCTGGTTCCCCCGGCCTAAGCGATAATCTGCACCGCCCCGCGACCGACCAGCGACTCAACCTGCTCGATAAAAGCCACATCCGCAGCGACGGAGACCCCGCGCGGCTCCATATCCACCGCGAACTGGTTCGGTTCTTCGAGGCGCAGCATCAGTTTGCCGCTCCCCGGTGAAGCTGCGAAGACGGCCTGCAGCTTGGCCAGCAGGTCAGCGTCCGGGCTGTGCAGCGGCACGCGGACGCGAAGGGCCTCGGGCAGCTTGAGCTTGATGTCTTCGAGCGCCTGGATGCCACTGACGGCGAGCTTGGGAGCGGCGTCCTCGTCGCCGCGCAGGCTGCCACGGACAAGGACCGGCACATCGATCTTCAGCTTCTCAGCGAGCTTCTCGTAGGCCGCCGGAAAGGCGATCAGCTCGATCTTGCCGACGGTGTCTTCGAGCGAAGCCGAAGCGTACATCTCGCCAGAGCGTTTGGATTTGGCGACCTTCAGGCCGGTGATGACGCCGGCGATCTGGATCTCGTTGCTTCCCTCCTCGCGACGACCGCGGTTGAAGACCGCAGGCTCAGGCTTCATCTCGCACGCGGTGACGGTATCGACGACCTTCATGTTGCGGAGCTTCTCACGGTAGCGATCCATCGGGTGCCCGGAGACGAAGAAGCCGAGCACGTCCTTCTCGTTCTGGAGCCGTGTGTGCTCATCCCAGTCCGGCGCCGGCGGCAGTACATCGTCGCTGGTGCTGGCCGGGCCTGGCTCGTCGAACATGCCGAAGAGGCCGTGCTGGCCTGCGGCGGCATCCTTTTGAGACTTCTGCGCGCGTTCGATGGCCTTGTCCAGCGCAGCGAAGACGCGGGCGCGAGGGCCGAAGGCGTCAAGCGCCCCGGCTTTGCAGAGCGATTCGAGCACCCGCTTGTTCATCAGGCGCAGGTCGATCTTGTCGCAGAACTCCCACAGCGAAGTGAAGCCGGCCGGCTTTCCGGAGACCAGCCCTTCTGCGGCGAGTGCTTCGCGCGCGGCGATGATGGAGTCGATCGCGTTGTGACCGACGTTCTTGATGGCGGCGAGGCCGAAGACGATACTGTCGCCCTTCGGTGTAAAACTCGCAGCCGAGACCTGCACATCGGGCGGAACGACCGCGATGTTGATCTCCTTACACTCGCCGATGTACTTGACGACGTTCTCCGGCTTGCTGGTTTCCGACGTAAGCAGCGCAGCCATGAACTCGACCGGGTAATGCGTCTTCAGCCAGGCCGTGTGATACGCGAGCAGCGAGTAGGCGGCTGAGTGTGACTTGTTGAAGCCGTAGCCGGCGAACTTGGCCATCTGGTCGAAGATTTCGCCGGCAGCGGCCTTTGGGAACTTCCGCTCGGCGGCGCCGGCGAGGAAGATCTCGCGCTGCTTCTCCATCTCGGCGGCATCCTTCTTACCCATCGCGCGGCGGAGAAGGTCCGCGCCACCAAGCGAGTAGCCGCCGATGACGTTGGAGATCTGCATGACCTGCTCCTGATAGACCATGACGCCGAGGGTCTCTTTGAGGAGCGGTTCGAGTTCGGGGAGGGTGTACGCGACTTCGCTTCGGCCCCACTTGCGCTCGATGAAGTCGTCGATCATCGACATCGGGCCCGGGCGGTAGAGCGCGTTGAGCGCGGTGAGGTGCTCGATGGAGTTGGGCTTGTAGCGGCGGAGAACGTCGCGCATTCCGCCGGACTCGAACTGGAAGACGCCAGAGGTGAGTGCGCGGTGGAAGACCTTCTCGAAAGTGGCCGCGTCTTCGAGGTCGATGGTGGCGAGGTCGATGGTTTCCCCGCGATTTTCCTGGATGAGACGGAGGCAGTCGTGGATGACGGTGAGCGTGGTGAGCCCAAGAAAGTCCATCTTGAGCAGGCCCATCTTTTCGACGGCCTTCATGTCATAGCTGGTGACGATGGCTTCGTCCTTGGTGCGGGTGACGGGAACCAGTTCGGTGAGCGGCTGCGGCGCGATGACGACGCCCGCAGCGTGGACGCCGGCCCCGCGCACGAGGCCTTCGAGGCGGAGAGCCGTGTCGATGAGCTCGCGGATCTTCGGATCTTCGTAGGCGGCTGCGAGCTGCGGCGAGTCTTTGAGTGCCTCGGCGATGGTGATGCCGATGGTCGGCGGAATGAGCTTGGCGATGCGATCGACTTCGCCGTAGGGCATGTCGAGCGCACGGCCTACGTCCTTGATCGCCGCTTTCGCCGCCATGGTATTGAAGGTGATGATCTGCGCGACCTGATCGTTGCCGTACTTGCGGCGGACGTACTCGATGACCTCGCCGCGACGGTTCATGTCGAAGTCGATATCGATATCGGGCATCGAGATGCGCTCGGGGTTAAGGAATCGCTCAAAGAGGAGATCGTTCTGGAGCGGATCGATGTCGGTGATCTCCATGACGTAGGCGACCAATGATCCGGCCGCAGAACCTCTACCCGGACCAACCGGGATTCCCTGCTCGCGAGCGTACCGGATGAAGTCCCAGACGATCATGAAGTAGCCAGGGAACTTCATCTGCTTGATGGTGTTGATCTCGCGCGTGAGACGGGCTTCGTAGTCGGCGATGGACTTGCGCAGCTTGCCAGTGGATTCGAGATGGCGGATGGCGGAGTCACGGCGCTTGCGCCAGCCTTCTCGGCAGACCTGCTCGAAGTAGTCGTCGAGCGTGAGGCCGTCGGGACAGTCGAACTTGGGGAACGGGTCTTTGACCTTGGTGAGTTCAAGCTGGCAGCGCTCGGGAAACTGCATGGTGCGGGTGCAGGTTTCGGGCGCGTGGGCGAAGAGGCGGTGCATCTCTTCAGCAGACTTGATGTAGAACTCGTTGGTGTCGAACTTGAAACGCTTGGGGTCGTTCATCGACCCGGCGGTCTGCACACAGAGCAGGATCTCGTGCGCGCGGGAGTCCTGGTCTTCGATGTAGTGCGAGTCGTTGGTAGCGATGAGCGGGATGTCGAGGTCTTTTTCGAGGCGGAACATGGCCTCGGTGACGGCCCTGTCCGGCTCCAGGCCGTGATCCTGGATTTCGAGGAAGAAGTTGCCGCGGCCGAAGAGGGTTTCGAGGTCGCCTGCAGTCTGTTTGGCCTTGTCGTAGTTGCCGGCCATGAGGTGCTGAGAGACCTCGCCGGCGAGGCAGCCGGAGAAGCCGATGAGCCCTTCCGCGTGTTTGGCGAGAAAGTTCTTGCTGATGCGCGGCTTGCGATAGAAGCCGTGCAGCGCAGCCTCGGAGGTGAGGCGGACGAGGTTGCGGTAGCCAGCCTCGTTTTCCGCGAGGACGAGCAGGTGGTTGTACTTGGAATCGGACTCGGGTTTGGTCCGGTGATCTTCCTCTTTGCAGACGTAGAGCTCGCAGCCGAGGATAGGCTTGAGCGACTTCTTCTTCATGGCGTCGAAGAAGTGGACCGCGCCGAAGATGTTGCCGTGGTCGGTCATGGCTGCGGATGTCTGACCGATCTTGGTGAGGTGCGCGGCGAGTTTGTCGACGTCGCAGGCACCGTCGAGCAGTGAGTAATCCGTGTGCAGATGGAGATGTGTGAACTCGGCGGGCATGACCCCAGTTTACCGCCGCTAGCAGCCAGGATCGCTTGAGGAAAAGAGGGCAGGCACATCGTGACAGGCAGCTTTGGACGGGGTAGTCTACAGCGTATGCAAGAGGCTGCACCGCAACCGCTGCCCGTTCGCGTCGATCTGCCCGCGCCGATTCGCCATCTGGCGAACATCGAAGGGCCTGAGGTAGTTGTGATGCTGACTGGAGCCGTCACGCTGCAGGCTGTGCTTGATCAACTGGAGGCGCAGTTCCCTGCCCTGCGCGGCGCAATTCGCGACCACTACACACAGCAGCGGCGGCCGTTTCTGCGGTTCTTTGCGTGCAACGAGGATATCTCGCTGCTGGCGCTGAACGCGCCACTGCCGGTTGCGATCAGCAGCGGACAGGAACCGCTGCTGATTATTGCGGGAATCGCCGGTGGTTGTTAGCCTCCCGCATCAGCGTTGTGACGTTGCGGTGTCGTCGCTGGCGGCGATGACGAGGTCCCACGGCTTGATGTGCAGCACCTGGCCCGACTTGATCACAGACCCATTGAGAAGGTCGTGCGCGGCGGGGCCTGCGTAAGTCGCATCTGCGTCCGCTGACGAGTAGTTGAGCAGGTACGTGAGCGAGTGCCCCGTCGCGTTCACACCTCGCTTGACGCGGATCGTAGAGTTGGCCGCTGCGGAGTCGAAGGCGAT
>JAJZFE010000257.1 GCA_021798655.1 Acidobacteriota bacterium
GATCTAGGAGGCGATTGCGGGGGCGCTGAAGTGTGCCGCCGAGGCGGGACATGTGGAAGCGGTGGAGGCCGTGGGGCTGACCGGCCAGATGCATGGATGCGTGATGCTGGATGCGGCGGGTGAGGTGCTGCGGCCAGCGTTGATATGGTGCGACCAGCGGACGCAGCCGCAGTGCGACTGGCTGAATGCAACGATCGGCTACGAGCGGATCATTGAGTTGACGGCCAATCCGGCGCTGCCCAACTTTACGCTGACCAAGCTGCTGTGGGTGCGCGAGGAACAGCCGGAGATCTTTGCGCGGATTGCACATGTGCTGTGCCCGAAGGATTACGTTCGGCTGCGGATGACGGGCGTGTATGCGATGGATATGCAGGAGGCGTCGGGGACGCTGCTGCTGGATGTGGCGCATCGGCGATGGTCGGCGGAGATGGCCGCGCTGACGGGGATTCCGATGAGCTGGCTGCCGGAGCTGTTTGAGGGGCCGGAGATCTGCGCGCGAATCTCGGAGGCGGGAGCGGCGGCGACGGGCCTGAAGGCAGGTACGCCGGTGGCGGCCGGCGCGGGCGACCAGGGTGCGGGCGCGGTAGGGATGGGGATTCTTGCGCCGGGATCGGTGTCGGCGACGATTGGGACCTCGGGGGTCGTGTTTGCAGCGACGGCTGAGCCTACGCTCGATCCGAAGGGGCGGCTGCACACGTTTTGCCATGCGGCGCCGGGAGTGTGGCATGTGATGGGCGTGACGAATGGCGCAGGGTTGAGCTTTCGGTATTTGAAGGACACCTTCTTCCCTTCCCGCTCCTACGACGAATTGACGGCGCTGGCGGCGGATGTTCCGGCGGGGAGTGATGGGTTGCTGTGGGCTCCGTATCTTTTTGGGGAGCGGACACCGCACCTGGACCCGAAGGCGAGGGCCGCGTTTGTGGGGATTACCGCATCGACTACGGGCGCGCACTTCGTTCGCGCTGTGCTGGAGGGCGTTGCGTTTTCGCTGCAGGACACGTTCACGCTGTTTGCAGAGTTGGGGATTCCGGTGGAGAAGATCCGGCTGGGCGGCGGCGGCGCGCGTGGTCCACTGTGGCGGCAGATTCAGGCCGATGTGTATGGACGGCCGGTGGAGCTGCTGGAGGCCGAGGAGGGTGGAGCGTTTGGAGCTGCGCTGCTGGCGGGGACGGGCGTGGGAGCCTGGACGTCGGTGGAGGCTGCTTGCGAGGCCACAGTGCGGGCTGCGGAGGCGATTGTGCCCAGGCATGCGGAGGTGATGGCAGAGGCGTATGGGCGGTATCGGAGGATGTATCCGGCGCTGCGGACGATTGGCTAACAAAGCGGGCGGATCGTTCGTCGTAGGATGGAAGCCTATGAGGATTTTGCTGAAGGATTTTTGCGCGTCCGCGGTGGTTGCCGGTGTGTTGTGTTCGGTGCCGCTGTTGGCGGTGGGACAGGTGCAGCCGCCGGGGGCTGCGGTTGTGGCTGATGCGCAGAATCCGGCAGTGGTGCCAACTGACCGCCTATCGGAGGGATGGTGGGCGGCGCGGCATGAGGCGATTGTGGCCGAGGTGACAAGCCATCCGGATGCGCAGTTGTTGCTGATTGGCGACTCCATTACGAATAACTACGACAAGACGGAGCCGGCGAACCAGGACTTTCAGCCGGTCTGGCAACAGTATTATGCGGCACGCAAGGCGTTGAACCTTGGCTTCAGCGGCGATACGACAGCTAACGTGCTGTGGAGGCTGGATCACGGCGAGGTTCAGGGACTGCATCCGAAACTGGCCGTGGTGCTGATCGGCACCAACAATACGGGGTTCTTTGGAGAGACTGCGGAGGAGACCGAGAAGGGCATCGATGCGGTTATTGCGGACCTGCGGCATCGACTGCCGGAGACGAAGATTCTGCTTATGGGAATTCTGCCGACAGCGCTGCCGTCGAGGGAGCGGAACTTCGACGTGAACTCCTACCTGAGCAGCCACTATGCGGGCGGCGAAGACCCGCTGGTCTCCTACATTGATATTGGAGTGGTTTTTTATGCGCACGGGGAGTTGGATAGCAGTTTGTTCTATGACCCGACGTTGACGCCACCGCGCCCGGCGCTGCATCCGACAGCGATTGGGCAACGGCTGATGGCATCGGCGATTGAACCGGCGGTTGCACGACTGATGGGCGATGCGCCAGTGAAGCCTTCGACGACGCCGATCCGCGATGCCGCGCAACCCTGATGTGATTTAGCCTGCGGCGCTGCGACGTGATGCAGAAGGCCGTTGTAGGATGGACCGATGTCACTGCCAATTCGCACTGCTGTTCTGGGTTATGGTTTTGCCGGGCGCATCTTCCACTCGCCGTTCGTGCATGCGGTTCCCGGGTTGGAGCTTTCGGTGATTGTGCAGCGGCATGGAGACGATGCGGCTGCAGATTATCCAGCGACGCGCGTTGTGCGCTCGGTGGAGGAGGCGTTTCGTGATCCTGAGATCGATCTGATCGTGGTGGCGACACCGAATGAGTCGCATGTGGAGCTGGCGCGAAGGGCGCTGGAGGCGGGCAAACATGTGGTGATCGACAAGCCGATAGCGGGGACGGCAGCGGAGGCGCGGGAGCTGATCACGCTGGCCACGCGGCAGGGGAAGGTGCTGGCACCGTTTCACAATCGGCGGTTCGATGGAGACTTTTTGACGGTGCGGAGGCTGCCTGCTGAAGGCCGGCTGGGACGCGTGGTGCGGGTGGTCTCGCACTTCGATCGCTTTCGGCCGATCCAGCGCGCGAATACGTGGAAGGAAGCGGCCGGCTCCGCGAATGGATTGCTGTTTGACCTGGGGCCACACCTGGTGGATCAGGCGCTGGCACTGTTTGGTGCACCGAAGTCCATTACCGCCAGCGTTCGCAGGGAGCGGGATGTGACGGCGATCGATGACGCGTTCGACATTGTGCTGGATTTTGTGCGGCCAGATGGACATGGGCTTCGCTATGAGTGCCATTCGACGATGATTGCAGCGGAGGCGGCACCGCGTTTCCGGGTGCATGGAACGCTGGGGAGCTATGTGAAGCACGGGCTGGATCCGCAGGAGGCGGCGCTGCTGGGCGGGGCGCGGCCACCGGAGATGGGGTCGGCGAAAGCGTGGCTGCCAGAGGTAGAGGCGGATTGGGGAACGTTGACGCTGGCGGCGGACCCAGCCGAGCCGGGACAGTTGGAGCGCAGCAAGGTGGCCAGCGAAGTGGGCGACTACCGCAAGTTTTATGCGAGCGTTCGCGATGCGATTCGGGGCGAGGCGCCGTTGGTGATATCGGCCGAGGATGGCTATCGTGCGATCCGCCTACTCGAGTTAGCGGTGCAGTCGAGTGACCAGAATCACACCCTCGCAGTGGACTTCGCGGAGTAAACTAAGGACGTATGGCAAAGCAGAAATCAAACTCGATTGTGAAGTTCATCATAGCCGGCGCTGTTGTGGTGGCTACGGTTGCGTGGCTGGCTGTATCCGCGTCCGGTAACGCCAAGAGCTACTACGTCACTATCGCCGAACTGCAGGGCATGGGCAACAAGGCGTACAAGGTCAATCTGCGCGTTGCAGGCAATGTGGAGCCGGGCAGCATCACGCGCTTTGGACCCAACGCAAACTTCACGCTGATCGAGAAGGACAAGACACTCCGCGTGCGGTACGAAGGTGCGGAGCCGCCGCCGGACGAGTTCAAGGATGATGCGCAGACGCTGGCAATTGGAACCTATGGCCGCGATGGCACGTTCCACGCCACGCAGTTGCAGGCCAAGTGCGCCAGCAAGTATGCGCCGGCCAAGCCGGGTGCAGCGCCGACGGGAAATGTGGCCGCGCTGGCGCCGAAGTCCTAGGCTCCGAAGTCATGCTCTGAAGTCGAGGGCTGCGGCACCAGTCGCGGCCTGAATGCTACCTGGTGAGCGCCTTCAGGTAGAGGTAGAAGAACTCCACACTTTTGTAGTATGAGTCGACGCTGAGGCGCTCGTCGCGGCCGTGCATGCGGTTGTCGTTGTACTCGATGGCAGCGCCGCCGATGCCGTAGCTCGGAATGCCGGCCTGCATGGTGTAGATCGAGTCGCTGGCACCAACAGACATGCTGGGAATGACAACCATTCCGGGCCAGAGTTCGGCTGCAACCTGGTGGAGTGGATCGAAGACGGCGGCGAGCAAGGGTGGTGGCGGCTGGCTCTCGCGGTTGGGAGCGGTGGGTGAGAGCGTGCCGTCATCAGCCATATACTCGACGGTGAGTTTGGGGTCGTCGAAGATTCCGATGAGGGTTTTGCGCGTGGCTTCCTGGGAGTGGCCGGGGAGGATGCGGCAGTTCACGTTGGCGTCTGCTTCGCCGGGCAGAGCGTTGGGCGCATGGCCACCCTTGAGCATGGTGGCTACGCAGGTGGTGCGGAGCATGGCGTTGTCTTCGGGGTCTTTGGAGAAGTCGGCGACGGCGGCGGGATCGGGCGGCGTCTGGAGGATGCCACGAATGTCGGCGGCGCGCTGCGGGGTGGTCACCTTTTCACTGGCTTCGAGCTGAGCACGTGTGACGTCGTTGAGTTCGACGGGAAAGGGTGAGGCTTCGAGCTTCAGGAGTGCGTGCATGAGCTCGTAGATGGCGTTGTCGGGGCGAGGCTCGGAGCTGTGTCCGCCGCGGTTGGTGGCGACGATGTGGAAGTCTGCGTAGGTCTTCTGCGTGGCTTCGACGTCGAGTTCGGTTGGCTTGCCGTCGCGCAGGGTGGGGCCTTCGCCGTCGGGGTTGATGACGAAGGCGGCCTGCATGAGCTCGGGACGATTTTTTACCAGCCAGCTTACGCCGTTGGACTTGCCACCTTCTTCGTCGGCGGTGAGAGCGAGGGTGATATCGCGGTCGGGGACATAGCCTTCACGCTTGAGGCGAATGAAGCTCTCGACGACGTCGGCGTCTCCGTCCTTCATGTCCTGCGTGCCGCGACCGTAGAAGTAGCCATCCTTCTCGACGAGGGTGTATGGGTCGGTGGTCCAGTCGGAGCGGCGGGCCTCGACGACGTCCTCGTGCCCGATGATGAGGATGGGCTTGAGTTGTGAGCCGGGGACGCCGTGATAGCGGACGACGAGGTTCTGCTTGCGGTCGTTAGGGCCGGCAAGGATGAGGTCGGCGGGAGCGAAGCCGGCCTTGAGCAACTCGTTGCGCGCGGCGACGGAGACGGCGGTGACACTGCCGTTGGAGTCCTGTGAATTGGTCTCGATGAACTCCTTGAAGATTTGTCGTGCGAGGGTGCGGTCCTGCTGGGGCAACTGCGGACCCTGCGCAAATGACGTGCCGCAAAGTGTGACGGCAAGAACTCCGATAACACTGACTTTCATGCACTCTCCGTGGAACTGAATTGAGATGATCTCCTATCGTACAGCCTGCCGCCGCTCGAGCGCCTTGCGGTCCCATTGGGCGAGATTGGCGGCTGCGTCGTAGGTGCTTTGGAGAAAGGCGAGTAAGGTGTCGTCGGGCGAGGAGGAGTTGCGGAGGTCGTCGTAGAGCAGGATGAACTCGCCGAGACCGCGATCGAAAAACGCCTGCGCGGGCTGGATGGTTGCGGCGTCGAGGCCGGTGGGCGAGGGCGCTGCGTAACAGTAGAAGGCGGCCTTGCCGTAGCCTCCGTTGCCGGGCCAGAAGCCAGCGCTGATGAC
>JAJZFE010000344.1:0-2578 GCA_021798655.1 Acidobacteriota bacterium
AGTACAACCTCGCTCCCCACTCCGTCTACACCTACGACACCTACAACTCCATCCGCGACAACTCCGCCATCGACGCCGTCTACATCGGCCTGCCCAACTCCATGCACTGCGACTTCACCGTCCGCGCCGCCGAGGCCGGCAAGCACGTCCTCTGCGAAAAACCCATGGCCATCTCCTCCGCCGAGTGCCGCCGCATGATCGACGCCTGCCGCGCCGCCAACGTCCACCTCATGATCGCCTACCGCATCTGGTACGACCCCACCTTCGCCCACGCTCTCGCCCTCATCCGCAGCGGCGCACTCGGCCAGATTCAGTCCTTCCGCGGCTCCTTCATCGGCAACTTCCCCGCCAACCAGTGGCGGCTCACCAAAAAATACGGCGGCGGCGGCTCTCTCTTCGACCTCGGCATCTACCCGCTCAACACCATGCGCTACTTCGCCGGCGAAGACCCCACCGCCTACACCGCCGTCGTCTCCACCCGCGAAACCACCGGCCGATTCTCCGAGGTCGAGCAGTCCGTCGAGTTCACCCTCAAGTTCCCCTCCGGCATCATCGCCTCCGCCGGCTCCTCCTACGGCGCCGACGGCACCAACCGCATCGAAGTCTCTGGCGACAAGGGCATGATCGTCATCAGCCCCGCCTTCGGCTACGACGGCATCGTCCTCTCCGGACACATCGACGGCGACGCCATCAACTACACCGCCACCGGCAAGATGCCCTTCCAGTTCACCCTCGAAGCCGACCACCTCGCCGACTGCATCCGCCACCACACCACCCCACGCACCCCCGGCGAACTCGGCCTCGCCGACCTCGAATCCATCGAAGCCATCTACAAAGCCGCCGGCACCCCCATCGCCTGACGCAACAATCTTTCACGAATTTCCAGCCAAACTCCCCATGTCAACCCCCAACCCACCCCCCGGACCCCGCAACCCACACACCCCAAACCACTTACCTCCTCAAAACAAAAAACACATTCCCCCCACCCACCTCTCTACAATAGAAATAGGGGAAGCACCGGCAACCGGGAACTGGCAACCGGCAACTGCAAACTCAAGACTCACACCTGATAACTGAGAACTGACAACCGACAACCGTCACCCTCCCCCACACCCCACCAGACTTGTCATTCCGCAGCGAAGCGGAGGAATCCGCATCCCGTACCTGCATCCCGGCCGCCCCCCTCTTTGGCTTGTCATTCCCGAAGGGAATCTGCGTCTTGCCCGGCCTCAGCACGGCTACCACCGCAAACAAACGGCTATAACCCCATCGTTTTCAATATTATACGAATATCATCCCTGAAATCATCAACTTACAGCCACTCCACCACTAACCCCAATCGTTTCAATATTATGCCAGTAAAATCTCTGCAATCAATATCTTGCAGCCACAACACCGCGTAACTCGTTGATTCCAGAGATCAAGCAAAAATCAAGGGGGGGGGAGGGGGGTACCCCGTTCTAATCAGGCCCCGGCGACGACCGATCCCCGGCGGCCCTGCGCTACCCCGCAAACGCCGCTCGCACCTCGCCCGCCGCCTTCCGCAGCGCCGCCACCGCGTCGCCCTGCGGATAGAACTCCATCGCCACAAACCCGCGATACTTCAGCGCGGCAAGCCTGCGATACACATTTGCATAGTCGATCTCGCCGCTGCCCGGCTCATGTCGTCCCGGCACGTCGGCCACATGCACCAGCCCCACCAGCTCGATGTTGCCGTCCAGCTTCTCCAGCAGGTTTCCGGCCCCGCGCTGCTCGTGGTAGAAGTCGTACAACACCCGCACCGCGCTGTTGCCCACCGCGCGCACCATCGCAAACGCCGTCGTCACGCTGGTCAGATAGATCGTCGGATTCTCCAGTGCGTCGATCGGCTCGATCACGATCTCCAGCCCGTTCTTCGCGGCCATCTCGCCGGCCCTCTGCAGCGTCTCCACCGCTGCGGCGAACTGCGCCTCGGCCGACATCGCCGCCACGCGCGGACCCGACAGCAGGATGATCCGCCGACACTGCAGCGCCTTCGCCGCAGCCATCTGCGCCGCAAACTGCGTGAAGAAGCTCTCCCGCTCCGCCGGCACCGCGAACCCGGCCTTCACGCCGCTCATCGCATCCACGCGCAGCCCGAGCGCCGTCATCCGCGCCAGCTTCTCCGCCGTCTCGGCCGCAGACCACGACTGAAACTCGCCAACGAGTTCCACGCCCTGATACCCCGCCGCGGCCACCATCTCCACGCAGCGGTCAAACGGCGTCAGCTTCTCCAGCGTCCACAACATCACCGACAGCAGTACCGCAGGCTCCGCCGCAGCCGCAACACGGCCGCCCACCAGCCCCCGCGCCACCGCAGCCGCTCCAGCCAACCTGCCAAACTCGCGACGATTCATACACGCTCCGCGCGCCCGCAAACCGCCGCCAGGCACCAGCGAAACTCTACCGCATCTCTTCGGTCCTCGGATACCGCGCCGTCACCACCGTCGAGATTCCTCCGCGCGGCCGGAAGTCGCCAACAATCTCCGCCCACACCGGGTCGGTCGCCTTCACCACGTCGTCCAGCACCTGGTTCACAATGTTCTCCTGAAAGATTCCC
>JAJZFE010000344.1:2588-5608 GCA_021798655.1 Acidobacteriota bacterium
TAGCGGATCGTCAGCACGCCAAAGTCCGGCAGCCCGGTCTTCGGGCAGACGCTGGTAAACTCCGGATCGTCGATCAGAATCTCGTACTTCTGAAACTGATTGCGCCAGGTCTCGATCGCGGGAAACTTCGTCTTCAACCCCGCCTTCGCGTGGTCATCGGTATAGCCTGTGGTCTTCTTCTTTGCCATCGTTCCAGTCTACCGCTGCCCACGCAAAAGGGCGTAGCCGAAGCCACGCCCCTGCGACTGCTTCTTGCCGGATGCCTAGTCGCGTCGTCCCAGCGTCGGCTGATCGCTTCCACTGCTCGCAGACGGCGCATTCGGATCGTTGTTGGTCGAGTTGGTCCGGCGCAACGTCGGCTTGTTGCCGTCCTTCCTGTCGCCCGTCCCGCGCTTGTTCTGGATGCGCGCCAGCCGCGCCTTCACCGTATCGAACTCCGACGTCGTCACCAGGTAGTCCGGTCGCGCCGGCAGAATGGTGGCAATCTCCGTCTCGCTGGACGCAATGCGATCCGGCGTCGCAGGATGGTCGCTGAACGCCTTCGACAGCGCTCCGGGCTTGTGCTTCTCCAGCGCATCCAGCTTCTCGAAGATCGACACCATGCCCTGCGGATCATACCCCGCGCGATACGCATACTGAATCCCGAGGTAGTCTGCCTCCGCCTCGTACTCGCGCGAGAACTCCAGGAACGTCAGCGGAATCGCCAGCTGCGAAAGCTCATAGATGCCGTACCCGGTCCACGTCCCCTCGGTCACGATCATCAGCGGAATCGACCCGATCTGCATGTAGTTCATCTTGGTCATCTCGCGCGCCGCATGATGCGCCGCCACATGCGCGATCTCATGCGCCATCACGCCCGCCAGCTCATCCTCGCTGTCGCACGCCAGGATCAGCCCCGAGTTCACGTAGAAGAACCCGCCCGGCAACGCCATCGCATTGATCTCGTCCGTGTCCAGCACCTTGATCGTGAACGGCACCTTCGCATCCGAGTTCTTCACCAGGTTCTGCCCCACGCGGTTCACATACTCCACCACCACCGGGTCCGTAATCAGGTGCGACGACTTCTCCACCTCCATCGAATACTGCTTGCCGGTTCCAATCTCCCAGTTGGTCGAGTACCAGTTGCTCATCCCGCGCCCGCCGATGTTCCGCTGCCCCACCGCGTCCACATCGTCCTCGGACCCCTTGCGAATGTGCGGATCCAGCTCCTCGCCCGGAGTCGGAATCTCGTCCGCGGCATTGGCCGCCGTAGTCGCCGGCGCAGCCTTCTTGTCCTTGGAGCCCTTCGAATCCTTGGAGCCCTTCGTATCTTCGGAGCCCTTTGCAGGCTTGTCGTCCGCAACCACCGCAGTGTCCGGCGCTTTGGCATCGCCCGTCGCAGCCGTCTTCGCATCCGAGCTATCCGCCACCGAAGGCGTTGCCGCAGCAGGCGCAGTCGCAGCAGTCGTTGTCGTAGCAGGCGCAGCAGACGGCGTCGCTGCCGCAGGGGTTGTCGTCGGCGTCGGCGAACTCTGCTGCGCCAACGCAGCCGTCGCACAGCAAGTCGCACAGAATGTCGTCAGAAAAGCTAGATGGAGAGCGCGCATCGGGATACTCCCTTGAGACTGCCAGCCAGGCTGCTCTCCCGCCGACTCGCGCACAGTGTCGGCCAGGCGCAGCTCACGCTACTTATTGTAGACGGTTCCAGCGCTCTGCCGGATTCACCCGCATCCGCAATCGCCGCGCCGTCACCACGTGTTGTACGTCGTCCCGTCGGTCGCAATGCCCTGCGATCCCGAGTGCACATCGTCGATCCCGCCTTCGGTCTCGTTGATGTCCGTCATCGTGTCCGACTGTCCTGTCATCCACGTATCGGCGCGGCTGGTCATCGGATCGACAGGAATCGACTTCAGATACCCCGACTGCACCAGATCGTCCAGCGACTGCGGCGCCTTCTCCTTGTCCACCGTGTAGCTGTCGATGGCCGTCCGCATCGTGTGCAGGTCCTCCAGCAGCACGGCCTCATCGGCCCGCTTCACCGCCCGGATATAGCTCGGAATCGCAATCGTCGCCAGGATCCCGATGATCGTCATCACGATCATCAGCTCCACCAGCGTGAAGCCGCCCTCGCCCTGCTGCTCCGAGCTGTTCGTCTTCACCTTGCTCATAGTGCGCCTCGCCGCCACGTATCCGTTCAACCACGTCACCCACGTCACCACGTCTTGTACTTCGTGCCGTCCAGCCCTGTGCCTTCGCTCTTGGTATACACGTCGAACACGTTCTGTCCGCCAAAGCTGTCCGAGTCCGCCGCGTCCTGGTTCGACCGCAATCCCCAGTCCGTCGAATCCGTCATCGGATCCTTCGGAATCTCGCGCAGAAACCGCATCCGCTTGTCCTTCACATCCACACCGTCCACCAGCGTCTGCAGGTCCGGCGGATAGTTGTTCGAGTCCGCCTTGGTCTGGATGCCGCCCAGGTCCGCCACGTCCTTGTACTTGTCGATCGCGTCCCGCATCATCCACAGGTCGCGGCGCAGCTCGCGCTCCTTCTTCCGCTTCACCTCGAACTTCACCGCCGGCACCGCCGCCGTCGCCAGGATCGACAGGATCGTGATGACGATGATCAGCTCCATCAGCGTCACGCCGGCCTCGGAACCCAACCGCATTCCGCGACGCTGTCGCACGAGTTCACGCAGCCTGCTCACGCTCGCAGCTCCCTACTTCACCGTCACCACGCCCTGCGATCCAACCGCCGGCAGCGTGTTCTGATGGCTGTCCTTGGCACCGACGCGCACCAGCGACACCGGCGAAACGCCCGCCGCAACCGCCTTGAACGTCAGCGTGCAGATCGTACCCTGCCCGTCTACGCCCGTCGTGCCCGGCGGCCGCGTCTCGGAGATCGTCACACCGCCTGTGCCATCGTCGCGATGCACCGTCGTCACCGCCTGGCCGTCGTGGCCCAGCAGACCGGCTGTGCCGTTGTCGTCCACGTTCACCAGCTGCAGCACCTTCGGATCGAACTGTAGCTGCATCGGTACGCTC
>JAJZFE010000219.1 GCA_021798655.1 Acidobacteriota bacterium
AGGTGATTACGAGATTTTGGATTATGGCGCTGGTGTTTGCGCTGTTTGCGTTGACGACGCTGAAGTTGAGGTAGAGCAGGAATCAGGAAATGGGAAGTAGAGGGAAAGAAGTTGAGCTTAGATCTAAGAGGCAAACGCGTTTTGGTGGTGGGGCTTGGGAAGAGCGGGCTGGCGGCGGCGCATTTTTTGAAGGCGCGCGGCGCGAGGGTCACCGTGAGCGATGCTCGGCCGGCGACGCTGATTGCGGAGTTGTCGGGGTTGCTGGAAGAGGGGTTCATGGTGGAGGCGGGGAGCCATGGGTTGCTGACGTTTCGGAGGCAGGATTTGATCGTGGTGAGTCCGGGCGTACCGCTTTCAACGCCGGTGTTGACGCAGGTGCGCGCGATGGGCGCGCACATTATCGGCGAACTGGAATTGGGCTCACAGTTTTTGCAGGGTGAGGTGATTGCGGTTACCGGGTCGAATGGAAAGACGACGACTACGACACTCATTGGCGAGATCTTGAAGGCCTCGGGAAGGCCGACGCTGGTGGGCGGAAATATTGGCCGGCCGGTGACGGCGATGGTGGACGAGAGCATGACCGAGAGTTGGAGCGTAGTTGAGGTTTCCAGCTTCCAGTTGGAGACGGTGGAGACGTTCAGGCCACGGATTGCGATGGTGCTGAACATTACGCCGGACCATCTGGATCGGCATGGGAGCTTTGCGACGTATGCGGCGCTGAAGGCGCGGATTACTGCGTTCCAGACGGCTGAGGACTTTCTGATTTTGAATGGAGAAGACAAGGATACGCAGTTGGTTGCGGCGAAGACTGTTCCCGAAGGGCGAGGGGCACAGATCTATTGGTTTAGCACGCGCCGGCCGATCAAGCAGGGAGCGTTTGTGTACGGAGATTCGATCTTCTTTGTGCCGCGCGAGGGAGCGAAGCCGGAGCCGGTGATGCCGGTGGCGGAGATTCCGCTGGCCGGGGCGCACAATGTGGAGAATGTGCTGGCGGCGGTGTGTGCGGCGCGGTTGGCGGGGGTGGCGAGCGAGACGATTCGGAGTGCGGTGGCGGCGTTCAAGGCCGTGGAGCACCGGCTGGAATTCGTGCGCGAGTTGGGAGGCGTGAAGTATTACAACGATTCGAAGGCTACGAATGTGGATGCGACGATGAAGGCGGTCGAGGCGTTTGCAGGTGGGATTCATCTGATTCTGGGTGGCAAGGACAAGGGTTCGGACTACCGAGTGCTGGAGCCGCTGCTGCGCGAACGGGTGAAGACGGTTATCACCATTGGTTCAGCGGCAGAAAAGATTGCGCACCAACTCGATGGGGTCGTGAAGATAGAGGGAGCGGAGACGTTGGAACGTGCTGTAGCGTTTGCGCATGGTGCTGCCGTGGCGGGCGATACGGTGCTTTTGGCTCCGGCGTGCGCTAGCTTCGATCAGTTTGAGAACTATGAGCAGCGTGGCCGCGTGTTCAAGGAACTCGTAGCGGCATTGCCGTAGCTAACGGGAATAGAGGCGGATGGCGAAGCGGGTAGGCGTCGATAAATGGCTGTTCGGAACGGTGCTATTGCTGGTGCTGTTCGGGCTGGTGTCGGTGTTTTCGGCGTCGGCGGTGATAGCGAAGGCGACGCTGGGCTCTCCGTATGCGTATGTGATCAAGCAGGCAGGATTCGCGCTGGCGGGCATGATTGCGCTGTCTGTGCTGATGCGCGTTGACTATAGGAAGTACAACAACCCGAAGCTGATCTTTCCGCTGATGGCGATTACGGGGCTGCTGTTGCTGGCGGTTTTCGCGTGGGGTGGAATGAATGGAGCGCATCGTTGGGTGCGGTTCCCTGGCATGACGCTGGAGCCGTCGGAGATGGCCAAGCCGATGATTGTGCTCTTTCTGGCATGGTTTCTGCAGACGAGAATTCATACTATCGACAATCTGAAGGAGACGATTCTGCCGGCGATGCTTCCACCGCTGGTGTTTATTGCCCTGATCTTGAAGGAGCCGGATCTGGGAACGGCGTTGGTGTGCGCGGCGGTGATGATGCTGATGCTGTTTCTGGCGGGGCTGCAGATGAAGTGGGTGGCTGCGGTTGCAGCGGCTGCATCGCCGGTGCTGTATTACATGCTCTTCCACGTGTCATGGAGGGCCAAGCGTATGTTCGTTTTCCTGCATCCGGAGGCGGATCCGAGGGGTTCAGGATTTCACATCATGCAGTCCTTGATTGCGGTGGGGACGGGCGGAATTCGCGGGCTGGGGCTGATGGAAGGACGGCAGAAGCTGTTCTATCTGCCGGAACCGCATACAGATTTCATCTTTGCGAATATCTCGGAGGAACTGGGGCTGATTGGTGCGATCTGCGTGCTGACAGCGTTCTGCATTCTTGGGTATCGGGGGATGCGCGCTGCGTTTTTGTCGACCGACCCGTTTGCAAGATTTCTGGCGTTTGGGCTGACGACGATTATTCTGGTGCAGGCGTTCTTCAATATGAGTGTGGTGCTGGCGTTGCTGCCGACCAAGGGAATTCCGCTGCCGCTGATCTCGTCGGGCGGGACGAGCGTGTTTGTGACGCTGGCGTGTATGGGCGTGCTGTTGAATGTGACGCGCGAGATCGATTAATGGAACAGGGATCAGGGCTCAGGAAACAGGGATTCGGAAGCGCGAAGTTGCGGGTAATGATCGCCGGGGGGGGGACGGGCGGGCATGTGGTGCCGGCGCTGGCGATTGGGCGTGAGTTGCGCGACCGGCAGGGGGCCGAGGTGTGGTTTGTGGGGACGGCGCGGGGGATTGAGACGCGGATGGTGCCGGAGGCGGGATTTCGGCTGGAGTTGGTGCGATCGGGACAGTTGAAGAATGTGAGCCTGTCGACACGGGTTCGGACGATGATGGATCTGCCGCTCGGCGTGCTGCGGTGCGTGTCGCTGATGCGGGAGTTCAAGCCGGAGGTGGTGGTGGGAGTGGGCGGGTATGCGAGCGGGCCGGCGATGATTGCGGCTTTGCTGCTGCGAATTCCGACGCTGGCGTATGAACCGAATGCGGTACCCGGAATGACGAACCGGCTGGTGGGCAAGCATGTGAGTGCGGCGGCAGTGAACTTTGGGCAGACGGCCCAATATTTTCGTAATGCCAAAGTGACGGGCGTTCCAGTGCGGCCGCAGATCTTCGAGTTGCCGGAGCGGCCGGTGGGCGCGGCTCCGCGATTGCTGGTGACGGCCGGGAGCAATGGTGCGCAGATTTTCAATGAGACGATGCCGATGATTGCGGTGCAGTTGCTGGCGGACGTGCCGGGGTTGACGATTGTGCACCAGACGGGGGCTCGGCAACTGGAGGCAACGCGGGCGGCGTATGTGAAGAGTGGGGCGGATGCGTCGCGATGGGTGGTGGCGGCGTTTCTGACGGATATGCCGGAACAGTACGCGGCGGCGGATGTCGTGCTGGCGCGGTCGGGGAGTACGGTTGCGGAGCTTTGTGCGGCGGGGAAGCCGTCGTTGCTGGTGCCCTTTGCGGGGGCGGCGGATGATCATCAGCGCAAGAATGCTGAGGTGCTGGTGGAGGCCGGTGCAGCGGAGATGCTACTGCAGAGGGATGTGACGGCTGAGACGCTGCAAGGCGCGCTGGTGGCGTTGTTCAGCGATGCTCCGCGACGGGCTGCGATGGGGGAGAGAGCTCGGGCTCTGGCGCGGCCGGGAGCGTTGCAGCAGATCTCGGAGATGGTGCTGCGGCTGGTTGGGCGCTAAGTTTAGAACCGATCGCCATCAGGTGTAGTCGCGATTCAAGAAGCAGATTCCTCCGCTTCGGAATGACAACCATCAAAATGATTGCGACTACACCTGAAAGCGAACGGCTCTAATGCGGGCAAAAGAAGAAGGGCTGAGGAGTTGTCCTCAGCCCTTGATTTTGGATGGTCAGCCGACTCGCCGTTTAGCGATGTCCGCCGCCACCATGTCCGCCACCGCCGCCACCGAAGTGGCCACCGCCGCCGCCACCGCCGAAGTGACCGCCGCCACCACCACCGCCGAATCCGCCACGGCTACCGCCACCGCCGAATCCGCCACGGCTACCGCCACCGCCGAATCCGCCACGACTTCCACCGCCGAAGCTGCTCCGGGCGCTGCCGCCGTTGAATCCTCCGCGAGAGGCGTTGCTAAATCCACCGCCGTTGCCGCCAGCGAATCCGCCGCGGTTGCCACCGCCGTTGAATCCGCCACCGTTGTTGCTCGCGAATCCACCACGGTTGCCACCGTTGAATCCTCCGTTGCCACCGCGGTTGCCGCCGTTGAATCCGCCGCCGTTGTTGCCAGCGAATCCGCCACGGTTGCCATTGCCACCGCCGTTGAAGCCTCCCCGGTTGCCACCGTTGAAGCCACCGCGGTTGCCACCGCCATTGAATCCGCCGCGGTTGGCGCCGTTGATGCCGGAGCCACGGAAGCCTCCACCGCCGAAGCCACCGCGTCCGCCGTTGAAGCCAGCGCGGGCGAAGGAGGCGCCGCCGGGACGACCGTCGCGGAAGCCGCCGTATTCACGGTTATAGAAGTTGCCGCCAAAGCCGCGTCCGAAGTTGCCGTAGGCGCGGTTGTACCAGAAGCGTCCGCCGTTCCAGTAGCCGCCGTAGAAGCCGGTACCGAAGTAGCCGAAGCCATAGTTGATGCCGCCGTAGAAGCCGATGCTCAGGCCCCAGTAGCCGGGATACCAGCCGTAGCCGCCGCCGAAGCCGCCCCAGTAGCCGGGGGTCCAGAGGGCGCCGACGTAGGGTGGCATGACCCAGGCACCGTTGACCCAGTAGTAGCCGTCGTCACCCCAGGCCCAGTAGCCGGGGGTCCAGAGGTAACCGTCACCGGGGCAGGGAGGCTGTTCGTACGCGGGAATGGCGGGCGGAGCGTAGCCGGCGGTGATGGCGAACTGAGCCTGCGCGCGGGGACTCGGCAGAGCCACGAACGCAGCAGCCGCGACTGCGGTGGCCGCCAGAAGATTGCGAACTGCGCGATGGAGTTTCATACAAGTACCCGTCCAGCCGAGCTTCGCTCCCTTACAGGGCTTGCGAGTGCGGCGAGGAGAAGACTTCCGGTCTGGTTAGGATGTTACCCTGATCCGGCTCTCGGTTGATTAGACACACCTATTATGCGTTTTGTTGCGGTATCCGGTGGAGTGCATTGTGAGGTGATCCCGCAGCGTTTGGTTTGGGGGCAAGTCTTCGTTCGGTGAACAGAGCTCCGGGGCACCCCCCCCGGGGGGTACTTTTGGATCTAAAGTCTTGAGGGGAAGGGGGATGAGGCCGGACTTGTGGCAGTCCGGCTTCGCTGATTCCCGGCTTCGCTGATTCCCGATTAAAAGCGAAGGCCCGGCGGTTACCGGGCTGGGTGGATGTTAGGGCTACTTCTATTGTAGCGGGTTGGGTGGGGTGACTATGCCAGATCTTGGAGATATAAATCGCCAATGTTTATAGGGGTTTTGATGGATTTTGATGATGGCGGGGGCTTGACAGGTTTTGCGCTACAGGTGGAGTTGCAGGTCTCTCCACTGCGCAGGACGCAGGGCCGTTCTGTTCCGGCCGAGATGATAGCTTTATGCCAACAATTCAACAGGATGGCGACGGCACTGCAAAGACAACGGAAGATTTCCAGAGGGAAT
>JAJZFE010000233.1 GCA_021798655.1 Acidobacteriota bacterium
GCGCGTCAACAACGTCGCCGACGTTCTCGAAGTCGGCCAGCAACTGGAACTCAAGGTCCTCAAGCTCGACCCCGCCAGCAAGCGCATCGCGCTCGGCCTCAAGCAGCTTCAGCCGCATCCGTGGGACGCCGTCGCCGAGACCTTCACCGTCGGCCAGCGCGTCCGCGGCACCGTCACACGCACCGCCGACTTCGGTGCCTTCGTCGAGCTCGCCCCCGGCGTCGAAGGACTCGTCCATCTCTCCGAGATGTCCTGGTCCAGGCGCATCCTCAAAGCCACCGAGGTCCTCAACGTCGGCGACGTGGTGGACGCTGTCATCCTCGCCATCGGCCTCGACGAACGCCGCATCTCGCTCGGCCTCAAGCAGGCGCTCGGCGACCCGTGGGTCGAAGCCGCTGCAACGATCAAGCCCGGCTCCGTCGTCCAGGGCCCCGTCGCCAGCATCACCAAGTTCGGAGCCTTCGTGCAGATCGCCGAAGGCGTGCAGGGCCTCGTCCACATCAGCGAGATCACCGCCGACCGCCGCCTCAACCATCCCTCCGACGTGCTTCGCGTCGGCGAGATCGTCCGCGCCCAGGTGCTCGAAATCGACCAGGACAAACGCCAGCTCCGCCTCAGCATCAAGCAGCTCATCCCCACCGGCCTTGACGAGTTCCTCGCCGAGCATCACGAAGGCGACGCCGTCACCGGCCGCGTCGTCTCCGTCGAAGACGGTGTCGCAAGGATCGAACTGGGCGAAGGCATCGTCGCCCGCTGCGTGCTACCAGCACCAGCCCCGGTTGCGCCCGCCGCCGCGCCTGCAACAGGAGCCGTCGACCTCTCCGCCTTCAGCTCCATGTTGAAGTCAAAGTGGAAGACCGGCGACGCTCCCGCCGCGCTCAAGACCTCCGCAGACACCAAAGCCTCCGAGCTTGCACGCGTCGGCCAGGTGCGTGCCTTCCGCATCCTCACCATCCACCCCGACAGCAAGCAGATCGAGCTGGCACTGGAGACCCCCGCTGGCTAACTCCTCCGGCAACGGCGGCTAACCCCGCCGTTGCCGCGACAGGTGCCAGAGGCACGCACAATCAGCTACGCTGGTGCTCGCCATGTTCAGACTCCTCGCTCTCGTCGCCATCACCTCCGCCGCACTCGCGCAGACCCCCGCCACCGCCACGCATCCCGCGCGACCGCCCATGCCCACGCGCGATCCGCACACGCCCGGCTACGTCACCGCCACCGACCTGCCCGACGACACGCTCCCGCCGCCCACCGCCGACGGCAACTACATCCTCGGCCCCACGCACACGCCATCACCCGACGCCGCGCAGCAGCCCGGCATCCCGCGCGGCACCGTCGCCGACTTCACGCTCACCTCCGCCGACAGCAAGCTCTACCCCGGCATCGCCCGCGACCCCACCACCTTCGGCACGCCCGACCCCGCCGACCCCGCAAAACTCATCGTCACCACCAGCCACCCCGCACCGTGGTCGCGCAAGATCACCGTCTACATCCCCGCGCAGTACAAACCCGGCAGCATCGCCCCCTTCATCGTCGGTGCCGACGGCCCGGACCCGCTCCTCTTCGCCACGCTCGACAACCTCATCGCGCAACACAAGGTTCCCGCGATGATCGCCATCTCCATCCAGAACGGCGGCGGCGACGCGCAGGGCTCCGAGCGCGGCCTCGAGTACGACACCCTGTCCGGCCGTTACGCCGAGTTCGTCGAGCACGAAATTCTTCCCCGCATAGAAGCTCAGTTCCACGTCCGGCTCTCGCACAACCCCGACGCCCGCGCCACCATGGGCGGCAGCTCCGGCGGCTCGGCTGCGCTCATCATGGCCTGGTACCATCCCGAGCTCTATCACCGCGTGCTCACCTACTCCGGCACCTTCGTCAACCAGCAGTGGCCGCCGAACCCCGCCACCCCCGGCGGCGCCTGGGAGTTCCATCGCACCCTCATCCCCAACGCGCCGCGCAAACCCATCCGTCTCTGGATGGAGGTCGGCGACCGCGACCTCTACAACCCCAACGCGATGCGCGACGACATGCACGACTGGGTCGTCGCCAACGAGAATATGGCCCGCGTACTCGCCGCAAAGAGCTATCACTACCAGTTCGTCTTCGCGCGCAACGCCGGCCACACCGACCGCGCCGTCAAGCAGCAGACCCTGCCCGAAGCCCTCGAATACCTCTGGCAGGGCGCACCACTCACCCCGCCGAAGCGCTAACGAGACTCCGATCAAACTGGACGACGTATTTCTTGTTTGTCATTCCCGCAGGGAATCTGCGTTCTCCCGGCAGAGCGAGGAATCTACGGGACTTGACCCGATTCACCCTAGCCTTCAATCGCCAGCGGCTCCGGCTCTTCGTGGTCCACATCGCCCAGCCGCCGAGCCGTCGGCCGCTCGTCCACCACAATCGTCTCCGCAATGCGGTCATGCACCGTCTGCTGGTTGCGGTTGATGAAGAACTGCACAAACCCGAACCCGCCTTCCAGCAGCGACGCGCCATAGCCCAGCGCACGCTCGATCGACTGCCACCAACCCATGCTGTCGTGCGTCAGCGAGACAATCCGCAGCTTCATCAACCGCTTGCCCACCGTCTGCCCGTTAGTCAGCTTCACCGCCACGGCAAAGTACACCGTCGATTCGATCAGCTCTTTCACCGACTCCACGCCATCCACCAGCAACCGTGCCATCGTCATCGGCCCTTCGTCTTCGACGTGGTGCTTGCCCAGCCCAAACAGCGTCTTCACTACCAGCACCACCGCCACGTCAATCACAATGGCCCACATGCGCTGCTTGAAGCTGGCCAGCGGCAGCCCGCTCAGCGCGTCAAAGCGCGCCGTCTCATGCGCGTGAAAGTGCCTCGGCTTCCGGTCCAGCTTTGCCAACATGGTTCCCATCCCAGCAGCTTAAACCATCCCCGGCTGAGTGGCAGTCGGCATGACATCTGTCACCCCGCTTTGCTGACGCGCCTCACTACCTTCGCCGCCCGTGCTCGTCGAAACTCATCCTTGTCAGTCGCCGCCAGCGCGGCACAGGAGCGACACCATGAGCGCAGTCCTCGAACTCCCCGTCACCAGTAACGTTGCCGCCACCACCGCACCCGTCGCCGCACTTGACGCCGTCACCAAGCGCTACGCCAACGGCGTGCTCGCACTCGACAACCTCTCGCTCACCCTGCAGCCCGGCGAGGTCGTCGCGCTGCTCGGCCCCAACGGCGCCGGCAAGTCCACCGCCGTCAAGCTGATGATGGGCCTCAGCGCGCCCACCGCGGGCACGGTTCGCATCTTCGGCGCAGACCCGCGCAACCCCGCCGCCAGACTCCGCACCGGCGTCATGCTGCAGGTGGGCCGCGCGCCAGAGATGCTCCGCGTCCGCGAGCACATCGAAATCTTCCGCGGCTACTATCCCGCGCCCATGCCCTGCGCCGACCTCGTACACGCCGCAGGCCTGGAAGGCATCGAAGACCGCTTCTTCGGCCAGCTCTCCGGCGGCCAGAAGCAGCGCGTCCTCTTCGCGCTCGCCCTCGCTGGCGACCCCGACCTCATCTTCCTCGACGAGCCCACCGTCGGCCTCGACATCGAAGCCCGCCGCTCCATGTGGGCCGCCATCCGCTCCCTCGCCGCGCGCGGCAAGACCGTCCTGCTCACCACCCACTATCTCGAAGAGGCCGACGCGCTCGCGCATCGCATCGTCGTCATCAACAAAGGCAAGGTCGTCTGCTCCGGCACGCCGGCGGAGGTGAAGGCGCTCGGCTCCGGCGTAGCACTCAAGACCATCCGCTGCATCACCACCCTGCACGCAGACACGCTGCACTCCCTCATCGGCGTCGCGGACGCCGCCACCCACAACGGCGTCACCACGCTCACCAGCACCCAACCCGAAGCCACACTCCGCGAACTGCTCGCACTCGACCAGGCCCTGCACTCGCTCGAAGTCACCAGCCCCGCCCTCGAAGACGCCTTCCTCGCACTGACAGCAAAGTGACTCGTCGCTCAAAGACTCGTAGCTCTCAGCTCAACGCAGCCCCAACCGCCGCCGCCTCCCAAGGAGCCACACCATGTCCACCACCCTCTACGCCCTGCCCACCGCGCGTCCCAGCCTGTTCCGCATCTTCCTCACAGAGATCCGCTTCGAGCTCCTCCGCTCCCTCCGCACACGCGCCTACTCGCTCGCAGCCATCGGCTTTCCCGTCATGTTCTACTGCCTCTTCGGCCTGCTCATGAACCGCAACGAGACCATCGGCAGCGTCTCGGTCGCCAAGTACCTCCTCGGCGGCTACGCGGTCTTCGGCTCACTCGGTGCGACCATCTTCGGCATCGGCGTCGGCGTCGCACTCGACCGCTCCGCCGGCTGGCTCGACCTCAAGCACGCCAGCCCCATGCCGCCGCTCGCCTACATCCTCTCCAAGTGCAGCATGGCCGTCGTCTTCTCCTTCATCATCGTCTGCGTGCTCACGGCGCTCGGCGTCGCCTTCGGTCACGTCCACATCACCGCGCTTGAGTTCGCCCGCATCGCCCTCATCGCCGCCATCGGCGCGGTCCCCTTCTCCTGCCTCGGACTCGCCATGGCCTTCACCGTGCCACCCACCGCTGCCGGCGGCATCGCCAACGTCGTCTACCTCCCCATGAGCTTTCTCTCCGGCCTCTGGGTACCGCTCCAGTTCCTTCCAAAGATTCTGCAAAAGCTCGCCACCATCTTTCCCACCTACCACCTCGCGCAGATGATGTACGCCGCCCTCGGCGCGCCCTCCCGGGGCACACTCGCCCTCCACCTCTGCGGCCTGCTCGGCTTCACCGCGCTGATGATCGGCATCACCTGGCTCGCCATCCATCGCAGCGAAGAGGCCTCCTGATCCCTTCGCCGCACACCCCTCGCCCCTCACACTCCACGCGTTACACTCATCCCGAGAACCCATGCCCGCCGCCGACAATACGTTCCAGCAACTCCCCCCTCGCCGCCGTGGCGTCGCCTGGCTCTGGTTCGCCTACGTCGGCTTCATCTTCATCGACCCCATCTTCGATCCCCGTCTCGACCTCTGGATCATCACCCTCGCCGCCGTCGCCGTCTTCGCCGTCATCTTCTCGCTCTACATGCGCTGTGACGAAGACGAAGTCTCGCCCCGCCGATACTGGCTCATCGCCGCCACCTTCGTCCTCGGTCTGCTCACCTTCCCGTTCAACGGTGGAGCCTCCACCTTTTTTATCTACACGGCGGCCTTCCTTCCCTTCGCCCTTACCTCCACGCGCCGCGTCCTTCTGCTCTTCCTCGCCGAAACGCTGCTCATCCTTGGCGAAGGCCAGCTCCTCCGCCAGCACCTTGTCTTTGCAGGCATGGGTATGCACGTCGGCTGGCCCAACACCTTCATAGCCATCTTCCTTCTGTTCATCATCGGCGGTGCCAACATCTTCTTCGCCGAGCAGAAACGCTACGTCCAGGGACAGACCCGCGCGGCTCACGCACTCCGCGAAGCGCAGCAGGAGAACCTCGCGCTCGCCGCCGTCGCCGAGCGCGAACGCATCGCCCGCGACCTCCACGACGTACTCGGCCACACCCTGTCCGTCATCACGCTGAAGGCC
>JAJZFE010000313.1 GCA_021798655.1 Acidobacteriota bacterium
CTCCACAATCACCGGATTGATGAGCACCAGCTTGTCCTCCGGCCGCTCATTGAAGCTGATGTCGATCACCGTGATCTGCTTCGACACCGCAATCTGAGGCGCAGCCAGCCCGATGCCCTGCGCCGCATACATGCTGTCGAACATCTCCTCGACAAACTGCGCCAGCTCCGCGTTGAACTCCGTGACGGGCTCGCCCTTCTTCATCAGCACGGGATCGGGATACTTCACCACCTCATGCAGCTTCTTCGCGCTCTTGCGAACGGCCTCGCTGGTCGCCACGCGTGCAGCGCGTCGTGCCTCGGCGGTATCGGTCTGGGTCTCGTTGCGGGTCTCGGTTGGCATCGCTCGTCGTGTCTTTCAGTAGGACCGAATCTGGTCGCAGTAGCTCTTGTAGTTGCGCTCAAGCTCGCGCAGGCTGTCACCGCCGAACTTCTCCAGCAGCGAACGCGCAATCGTCAGCGCGACCATCGCCTCTCCGGCGACGCCCGCCGCCGGAACCACGCAGACATCGCTGCGCTCATACGCGGCTTTCGTCTCCTCGCGCGTCTCGAACGACACCGAACCCAGCGGCCGGCGCAGCGTCGAGATCGGCTTCAGATACCCGCGCACCACAATGTCTTCGCCGTTCGAGATGCCGCCTTCGAGTCCGCCAGCATTGTTGTGCTCGCGCGTGAACCGCGTAAAGCCTGACTCTTCGCTGCGGTCCTCTCTGCGGTCATAGCTGATCGCATCATGCACCTTCGAGCCCGCAACGCTCGCCGCCGTCACGCCGCGGCCAAGCTCCACAGCCTTCACCGCCTGCAGGCTCATCACCGACTGCGCCAGCAATCCGTCCAGCCGCTCATCCCAGTTCACATGCGTGCCAATACCTGGAGGCAGACCATGCACCACCACCTCAAACACGCCGCCAATCGTATCGCCGGTACGCAGCGCCACATCGACCTCGGCCTTCATCCGCGCCTCGGACTCGGCATCCACACAGGCCAGCAGCACCTCTTCGCGCTGCGCCAGCGCTGCAATCTCCGCGAACGTCGCCTCGCGCGACAGCTCCGCTGTGCCCACGCGCACCACGTGGCTCGCCACCTCAATGCCCAGAGCCCGCAGCAGCATCTTCGCCAGCGCACCACACGCAACCCGCGCCGCCGACTCCCGCGCCGACGCACGCTCCAGGATGTACCGCGCGTCCTTGAAGTCGTACTTCAGCGCACCCGCAAGGTCCGCATGTCCCGGCCGCGGCGACGCAACGGCCTTGTGCTTGGCCGGATCACCCGTCTCCACCGGGAGAATCTCCTCCCAGTTCTTCCAGTCGCGGTTGGCCAGCGTCATCGCCACCGGCGACCCGATCGTCCGACCGTGCCGCACGCCGGACAGAATATGCGCCGTGTCGCGCTCAATCCGCATCCGGCCGCCGCGGCCATAGCCCTGCTGGCGACGCCACAGCTCGTGGTCGAGAAAGGTCTGATCGACGGGAACGCCTGCAGGCAGGCCGCTGACTAGGGCTACAAGTGATTCGCCGTGGCTTTCGCCGGCTGTAGAGAAACGAAGCATGAAGCTACCATTATAAAGCCGGGAGACGCACCGCGAGCACTCACGCTCCGCCCTTCTCCGCCGCCTCTTCGTCCAGCCACGCCTGCGAGTTGAACAGCGGCCGCTCCATGCTGCGAACCCACTCCGTCATCTCGCCCGCCGCACGCCCCGCACTCTTCGCCGCAGCAAACTCGTTGCGCAGCGTCTGGAACTTCGCCTCCAGGTCATCGAGCGCAGAGAGCAGCATCGCCTCCGGCGTCATCGGCAGCTTCGGACTGCCAAACTCCAGCTTCCCATGGTGCGACAGAATCATGTGTTCCAGCAGCAGCTTCAGCCGCGGCGGAAACGGCTCCGCACCCTCGACCTGCGCCGCTTCAGCATTCAGCAGCGCGACCTTTTCATGCAGCAGCCCCTGCGCGATTGTGATGTGCCCGATCAGCTGGCCCTCCAGCGTGTAGTCGAACGTCGTCCCCCAGCTCAGCTCGCGCACCTTGCCCATGTCATGCAGAATCGCGCCCGTCACCAGCAGGTCCGCATCCACCTCGGGATAGTACGGTGCCGTCGCAAGGCACACCCGCACCAGGCAGAGCACATGCTCCAGCAGCCCGCCGATCCACGCATGATGCAGACGCTTCGCCGCAGGAGCCGTCGCGAACGCCGGCCCCAGCTGCGGATCGTCCAGAAAGCTCAGCACCAGCCGGCGCAGGTGTTCGTTGCGGAACGCCGCAACGTAGCCGCGCAGCTCGCGCTCCATCGTTGGAATGTCGTACTGGCTCGTCGCCACAAAGTCCGCTGTATCCACCTCGACAGCCGCCGCGAGACGCAGCTTCTGCAGCGTGATCTGGTACTTGCCCTGGTACTTGGAGACCGTGCCCTGCGCCTTCACATACGTGCCCACGGTGCAGTGGGCTGCGGCCTCGGCAAAGTCGTCCCACATGCGGGCTTCGAACTGCCCGCTCTTGTCCGCCAGCGTCAGCGCCAGATACTGGCCGCTCGGCTTGCGATCACGCAGGCCCGCTGCGGCAACGACAAAGTACGAAGTCACGGGCTGCCCCTCAAAGCGGGCTGCATCGGAGATAAAGAAATCTTTCATATGCCAAGAGTGTAGAAGATTCGCCGCCGAGTCCGTTCGCCCACCTGCATGGACGGCTCAAAACAAAGCCGCCGACCCGGATCGTTCAGGTCGGCGGCTTGCTCTGTACACGCGTCGGAATCGACTAGTTGGTCGTCGCTGCAGGAGCGCCCGTCACGGTCGGATTCACCGTCGGCGCAACCGTCGTCGGCGTCTCCACCGGCTTCACGTTCTGCTGCATGCGGCCTTTCTGGTCGCCCTTCTGCGCCTTGGGCTTCTTCTTCTTTTTCACGGTGTCGCCGTTCAGGCCGAGCGGTGCAGCCTGCACCTTCTCATTCTCACTCTGCTCACGCGTCGCAGTGACCGGGCGGATGGCCGCCTTCGTCTCTGCCTTCGCCAGGCTGCTGTTCGCCTTTGCCACGTCGGCCTTGGACTGCTCCGCACTGAAACGCGTCTTCTTCACCGGACCGGCAGTATCCGCGAGCGCATCGATGGCAGCACTATCGTCTGCCGTCTGACCATCCGCGCCAACGCCTGTCGTAATCGATGTGACCGACTCCGAAGGCTCCATCGCCGCTCCCGGTGCCTGGCCACTCAACGCCGGATTCTGCGGCGTCGCGTCCGCAGCCACCGTAGTCGCCACGGGCAGCGCATCGCGCGGAGCCTGACCATACCGAATCTTCTCGCGCTTGATCTTCTTGCGCTTCGGCTGGCCCTTTACGTTCTTCTTGCCGCCGTTGATCTTCTCTTTGTCCGCTTCCGCCTTGGCCAGGTTCTTCTGCGCAACCCGCTCCCGCGCAGCAGCCAGCGCGGCCTGCGCCTTCAGCGCGCGAGCCTGTTCCGCTCGCTGCTTCGCCAGGATCCGCCGCTTCACCGACGGCGCCTGATACGCCGTGTACCCAAAGTTCGAGTTGTTCCCCTTCGTCGCCGAACCCGTATCGACAAACCCCGGTGCCAGCTCGATAAACGCGTCGTTGCGAGCCTTGGTCAGATACGTCCGCAGCGCCGGCTGCAGCTGGTCCATGTAGATGGCCTCCTGCACCTGGTTCTCCACCGTGTTCAACGGCGGAACTCCCGCAGCCTGGTGCGCGTCGACCCGCAGAATCACGAAGCCCTGACGTGTCCGAATCGGAGCCGTGTTTGCCCCCACCGGCAGACCAAACGTTGCATCCTCCAGCACCTGCCCCAGCGCCCCGCGCTTGAAGTCGCCAAGGTCGCCGCCGGCTGCTGCCGTCGGGCCGCCCGACTCCTTCTTCGCAAGATCGGCAAAGCTCGCGCCACCCTTCAGCTGTGCCGCGATGCCATCGGCCTTGGCCTGCGCCTGGGCCAACTGTGCATCCGTCGCGCTCTCCGCGGTGGGCACCAGAATCTCGCTCAGGTGAACCTGCTCCGGCACCTCAAACTGCTTCGCATGGGCCGCGTAGTACGCCTCTTCCTGAGCATGAGTCATGTTGATGTGGCGACCCACTTCATCGCGCACCACCGACTGACGAATGCACTGGTTCCGAATGTTCTGCTTGAAGTCCTCGAACGAGACGCCCTGCTGGCTGGCAGCCTTCTCCAGCGCCTCCATATCCGGCAGGTGGTTCTGCTTGCGGATATCGTCCAGCTGGCGAATCGTCTCCGCATCGCAGGTGATGCCCAGCTCCTTGCCCTTGGAGATCAGCAGGTCCGAGTCGATCATGTCGCGCAGCAGGTCATGCACGTGATCCTGCAGCTGCGACTCCGTGGCCCCGCCCTGCTGGGCATCCTGCAGCATCTGTTCCTCTGCGCGCTGATACTCGCTGCGCGTGATGATCTGGTCGTTGATGCGCGCAACAACGTCCTCCACCACGGTACCGTTGGCCGTAATCGCCGGCCGTTGCGGAACCTGCGGAAGCTGCAGTTGCGGCGCGGACGGGAAGCCACCGGCGGGAACCGAATACTTCGGTTGCTGCGCCCTGGTCATCGCCCCAGTCATCGCCGCAGTCAACAGCAGCCCCGCTACCCATACACTCGACCTCCGGGCGTACCGCAAGGTGGAGACAACAGAAATCTGCGAGGCGATTCGCGCCTGTAGGGTGTTGCTTGTGTGCTTCTCAGTCATCCGTTCCTTTTACCTCTGCTGCATATGGGTATGACACTGCCGCCAAAACGCCAGTCAGTGCACGGTGCTGGCAGAGCTGCATCGAAGCACGCCCCCTCAGGAGCTGTACATCGATACGCCTATTCTAACCGTGAGACGGCCCGGCGTGGGTGTGGGAAGCACGGATGCTGCAATCAGTTCCATGCGAGAACGCCCCGCCGCAGCTAACCACCGGATGCTATACTCCGTCCAAACGCCTGTGGAGGCTCACAAGGCGGCATCCTCAGGCTTTGCGGCAGGTTTTGGGCCCATCTCCAACGCCAGAATCAGCGCTTCGGCAGTGCGTGCTGCGCAATCCTTCTGGTGAAGCTTTTAATATGTAACGAGGTTTCCCTACCGTATGGCCTCTCCGACACGACGCGCCCTCTTCTCCGCGACCCTCTTTCTGGCAGCCTGCGCGCTGACTGGCTCCCTCCTCGGCGGCCGCGTCGCCGCACAATCGGCAAGCGACGAGTCCACCCTCCGCGACTCCATGAAGTCGTTCACCGACGTCTACGCCCTCGTCGAGCAGAACTACGCCGACAAGCTCGACCAGGACCGCATCGACAAGGCCATCTACGACGGCGCGATCCCCGGCATGTTGCACGTCCTGGATCCGCACTCCAACTTCTACGATCCCAAAGCCTACGCGCAGATGCGCGAAGACCAGCGCGGCAAATACTTCGGCGTCGGCATGCGCATTCAGCCCCAGGGCGACAAGATCGTGGTCCTCGCTCCGATGGAAGGCACGCCCTCCTATCGCGCAGGCATCCGGCCCGGCGATGTCATCCTCGCCGTTGACGGCAAGGAGACCAAAGGCATGGACTCGGCCGCCGTTGCGTCCCTGTTGAAGGGACCGCGC
>JAJZFE010000289.1 GCA_021798655.1 Acidobacteriota bacterium
ACACATCATCCCGGCCGCACCCGCGCCCAGCACCACCACATCGAACTCATCCGCAGCTTTGCTCATCGACATCCATTCTACGGACGCCACTTCTGCCCGGCCCTCGCATCAGTGCGCCAACTGAGCCACCCTTCGCGCTATACTGAGCCAGAGGCGCAGTCCATGACCGACGTCCAGCCCATCTCTCTCATCCTCGGCCTCAAGCCGCTCGGCACCGTCTGCGAGTTGGAGTCAGCCGTCTCCGCCGGCCTGCCCAAGCGCTCCGTCGTGCGCCTCGCGGCCCGCCTGTATCCCGACGCGCGCGAGGCGCTCCGCTACCGCAGCACCATCGTGCCGCTGGCTACCTGGAAGCGCCGCACCACCCGCCTCTCGCCCGCCGAAAGCGAACGCACCGAGCGGCTCGCCCGCGTCCTCGCCTTCGCCGAGCACGTCTGGGACGACCAGGACCTGGCCCGCCGCTGGATCTTTGCCCCTCACCCCGAGCTGGACAACCGCGTCCCCATCGAGGTCGCTCGCACCGAACTCGGGGCCCGCCGCGTCGAAGCCCTCCTCAACCGCCTCCTCTACGGCCTGCCCGTCTAAGTGCCTGCCCCCAGCGTCGCCTACCGCATCGCCGACGGCCGTCGCCCGCTCTACGACGGCACCGGCGCGTCCCTCCACGGCGGTCGCTGGAACTCGCCCGGCCGCCCCGTCATCTACGCCGCTGAAACCTTCGCCAACGCCATGCTGGAGGTCCTCGCCCACGCCAACCTCTCGCTCGTCCCGCGCCACCACGCCTTCATCCGCATCGAGATTCCCGCCTCCGTCGCCATCAAGGACATCAAGCCCGCGCAGCTACACGGCTGGCCGCACACGCCCGAGTCCCTCTGCCGCGCCCTGGGCGACGCCTGGCTCAACGGCCTCACCTCCGCCGTGCTCCGCGTCCCCAGCATCGTCACCTCCGGCCACGAGCGCAACCTCGTGCTGAACCCCGCGCACCCCCACTTCGCCCGCCTTCGCGCGACTCCACCCGAACCCGTCCTCTGGGACCCGCGACTCTTGACCGCACCGCGTTAAGTTCGTCTACCGCCGCCGCTTGTACGGCCTGTACACCGGCTCCCACACCGCCGCGCGCAGCGCCTCCACAAACGCCTCGCCCTTCACCGTGGCCAGGCCCTCCAGCGCCGCCTGCCTGCCCACCGCCACCGCCACGCTCGTCGATACCTTCCGCAGCTCCTCCAGCGGCGGCAGCAGCCCTCCCGCGGCATCGGTCCGCGTCGGCGACAGCCGCGCCAGCGCCTCCGCCGCGGCCATCATCATTCCCTCGCTCACCCGCTTCGCCCGCGCACACACAATGCCCAGCGCCAGCCCCGGAAAGATGTACGAGTTGTTCGTCTGTGCAATCGCAATCTTCCGCCCGGCATACTCCACCGGCGCAAACGGGCTGCCCGTGCCTACAATCGCGCGGCCCTCGCTCCACGCCATCACGTCGGCCGGTGTAGCCTCGCAGCGACTCGTCGGGTTCGACAGCGGCAGAATCGCCGGCCGGTGCACACCCCGCGCCATCGCCCGCACCACCTCCTCGGTCAACGCGCCCGGCTGCCCGCTTACGCCGATCAGCAGCGTCGGCCGCACCCGCTCCACCACCTCCAGCAGCCCGATCCGCCCGGCCTCATCGCGTCGCCACTCGCGTACCTCGTCCTGCGTCCGCGTATACCCGCCCTGCTCCGGCCGCACGCCCGGCATCCACTCCACCAGCAGGCCGTCCTTATCCACCGCCCAGAAGCACCGCCGTGCCTCCGCCTCGCTCAGCCCCGCCTTCACCAGCGCCTGCGTCAACAGCCCCGCAATCCCCAGCCCCGCCGCGCCAAATCCGAACACCACAAACCGCTGCTCGCGCAACGCCACGCCGGTCACATTCACCGCCGCCAGCGCCGTCGCCACAGCCACCGCGGCCGTGCCCTGGATGTCGTCGTTGAAGCTCGGCAGCACGTCACGATACCGGCTCAGCAGCTTCGCCGCGTTGCCACCGGCAAAGTCCTCCCACTGCAGCAGCACGTGCGGCCAGCGCTTCTTCACCACCGTCACAAAGCGGTCGACAAACTCGTCATACTGCGCGCCGCGAATCCGTTCGTTCTTCCACCCCAGGTACAGCGGGTCCGTGATGCGCTCCACGTTGTCCGTGCCCACATCCAGAAACACCGGCAGGCAGCTCAGCGGATGAATCCCCGCCAGCGCCGTATACAGCGCCAGCTTCCCGATCGGGATGCCCATCCCGCCCGCGCCCTGGTCGCCCAGCCCCAGGATTCGCTCACCGTCCGACACCACGATGCAGCGCACGCCGTCATATCGCGGATGCCCCAGGATCTGCCCGATCCGGTCCATATTCGGATAGCTCAAAAACACGCCGCGCGGCTTCCGCCATATCTCGCTGAACCGCTCGCAACCCACGCCGACCGACGGCGTGTACACCACCGGCAGCATCTCCGCGATGTTCCGCGTAATCAGCGCATAGAACAGCGTCTCGTTCACGTCCTGCAGGTCGCGCATGAACGTGTAGCGTGCAAACTGCGCCTCGCGGCTCTGGTCCTCCGCCGGCGCAATCGCGTGGAACGCCTTCAGCCGCCGCGCCACCTGCTGATCCAGCGTGCCCACCTGCGGCGGAAGCAGCCCGCGCAGGCTGAACTCGTCGCGCTCGCTCTCCGTGAACGCCGTCCCCTTGTTGAAGATCGGCGCGCTCAACAGCCCCAGCCCCGTCAGCGACGTCTCCACAGTCTCCGGGTTCGCACGCTGCCTGGCCATCGCCACATTTTAGCCTCACCCGGCCACCCGTCGCCGTTCTCCGCACAGCGCCGACGAATACCGCGCAGCATCCTGCCAACCCACCCGGCTATGACAAATCCGTCATAGCCGCCTCCACGCGCGCCTCGCTGTAATCCTTTTGCCTGCAGCACGCGTTCTCAATGCAGGCGGGACAAATCTCGCCCGCGCAGCCTGAATCCCGCTCCATTTGTCTCCAACGCAGCGTCTAACGATTGAACCTGTTGCCTCCAGCAACCCACCGGAGAACTTACTGTTGCGCTTTCCTGCTTCATGTCTCGCTGTATCACTCGCCATCGTCTGCTCCACCGCCGCGTTCGCACAGGACGCGCCGCCGCCCCTGCCTTCGGACGCCGCTCCCGCCCTCGCCCTCAACGCCGCCCCCGCGCTGCCCGACGACCCCAGCGCCCTCCAGCAGGCGAGCTCCTCGTCCCAGCCGCCGCAGGCCGCCGCGCAGCACACGCCCGACATGCCCCCGGCCCCTGGCCTGCCCCCGCCGCAGCCCAAGCGCATCCTCGGCCTCATGCCCAACTACCGCGCCGTCAGCGCCGGCGTCCTCCCGCCGCCTCCCACCCAGAAGGAGGCCTTCAAGATCGCCACCCAGAACGCCTTCGACTACTCCGCCTTCACCTTCGTCGGCATGACCAGCCTCATCGCCGAGGCTGGCAACAGCCACCCCGAGTTTGGCAAAGGCGTCCCCGGCTACTACAGCTACTACTGGCGCGGTTTCATCGACAAAGCCGACGGCGACTACTGGGTCGACTGGCTCCTCCCCACCGTCTTCCACGAGGACGAGCGCTACTACGCCATGGGCCGCGGCCCCATCCTCAAACGCTCGGTCTACGCCGCCACCCGCGTCTTCATCACGCCCAACTACAAGGGCCACAACACCTTCAACGCCTCCGAACTGCTCGGCCGCGGCATCGCCCAGGGCATCTCCGTCGCCTACTACCCCTCCCAGTCCGACACCGTCTCCAGCATCTCCAGCAAGTACGCCTACTCCATCATGCGCGACGCCGCCACCAACGTCTTCCGCGAGGTCTGGCCCGACATCTCCTACCGCCTCACCCGCCACAAATCCTGAGCCCCAGCTTCTAGCTTCTAGCTCCTAGCTCAAAACTCATCTCGCATCTCACGTCTCGTATCTCGCATCTCGCATCTCACGTCTCGTATCTCGCATCTCGCATCTCTCACATCTCGCATCTCGTATCTCACGTCTCCTATCTCATATCTCATCAACACCCCTCTCCCACCGGCTACACTACACACACCATGCCGGACACCGCCGCCCTCACGCACGACCTCGCCCTCATCGCGCAGCAGGAAGCCCTCCTCCGCTTCCCGTCCTTCCACGCCGACACCGCCTGGCAGCTCGGCTCGCTCCTCCGGTCCAGGCTCATCGAGCGCGGTGCCGGCGGCTCCATCGAGATCGACCTCGCCGGCCACGTCCTCTTCGCCTGCGCCACGCCCGGCGCCACGCCCGGCCAGGCCGACTGGATTCGCCGCAAGCGCAACGTCGTCCGCCGCTTCGCCCGCAGCAGCTACGCCGTCGGCCGCCAGCTGGAGCTCGAAGGCCAGACCCTCGAAGCCCGCCACGGCCTCACCCTCGCCGACTACGCCGTCCACGGCGGCGGCTTCCCCCTCGTGCTTGCGGGCTCGGGCCTCGTCGGCTCCGTCATCCTCTCCGGCCTCCCCCAGCGCGACGACCACAACCTCGTCGCCGCCGCCCTCGCCGAACTCCTGAAGATCGAAGCTCCAAAACTACCCTAGCCATCTGCGCGCATCTTGTGTGGGGGCTTTTGGTTTTGTCATTCCCGCAGGGAATCTGCGTTTGCACTTGCCGTTGCCTGTTTCCCTCTGCGTCCTCTGCGCGCATCTCCTCTGCGCCCTCTGCGTTCCCGCCTTTGCCACAGCGATGCGCCGCAGGCGCGAGCGTACCCCCGCATCTTCCTGTCTCGATTCCGAGACGCGGCTTCCACCCCGTACACTAACCTCTACATGCAAACCCTCCGCATCACCCGCCGCGCCGCCGACCGCCTCCGCTCCGGCCACCTCTGGATCTACCGCACCGAACTCGAAAGCCATCCCGCGGACCTCGAACCCGGATCGCTCGTCACGCTCACCGACAGCCGCGAGCTCCCCCTCGGCACCGCTTTGTATTCCTCCGAATCGACGCTCGCCGCGCGCCTCGTCTCGCATACCCCCGCGCTCACCCGCGAACAGTATCTCGCCGATCTCCGCACCCGCGTCGACGCCGCACTCGCCCTCCGCCGCTCCCTCGCACCAGACACCCACGCCCTCCGCCTCCTCTTCTCCGAGGCCGACAACCTCCCCGGCATCGTCGCCGATCGCTACAACGACCTGGTCATCCTCCAACTGCTCACCCAGGGCACCGCGCAGGACGACGTCCGCGCCACGCTCACCGCCGCCCTCCGCGACGCCTTCTCCCCCAACGGCGAGCCGCTCACCCTCTGGGAGCGCCCCGACCCCCGCATCCGCGAGCTCGAACAACTCCCCGCACCCCCCGAAGGCCCCCTCTTCTCGACCGCCGCCTCTGCCTCTTTGTCATCCTCTGCTTCTTTGTCATTCCGCAGCGCAGCGGAGGAATCTGCATCTGAAACCACCGCACCACCCACCACCACCACCTTCACCCTCAACACCCTCCGCTTCCACTACGACGCCGCCGCCGGCCAGAAGACTGGCGCCTTCCTCGATCAGCGCCTCAACTACGCCGCCGCCGCCCGCGCCGTCGCGGCC